>CAJBHN010000063.1 GCA_903952805.1 uncultured Myxococcales bacterium
GGCTTGTGTCAGCAGTTGCGTCGGTGGCGAAGACGTTGGCGAGGCCGATTGTGTCGACGGCGTCGAAACATGTGAGGTTGGCTCCCTGGCTTCCTTGTGCGGGTGTCCCGACCCACCGCCTGCCGGTTGGTTTTGCGTCGACGACATCCTCGAGTGCTTCGACGTAGCACCTGATGGCGCGTGTCGCGTCAGCGGCTGTGTCGACGACGCCCGAGTTTGTGTTGACGCCTGCGGGAGCCTCGAGCGGGAGCCCGAAGAATGCGTGCAAGCCCTCCCCGCGGACCTGCCTGTTCGTCGCTGCCGGAATCCGCTGGCCATCATCGAAGCCGATGTGTGCGGCTTGTGCACTGGCCGCCCTCCTGATTGCCTCGCCGACTGCAACCCCCTCGGGGTGGTCGGGTTGGCGACGTGCGATGACGCCACCCTGTCCTTTGTCTGTGCCGACGGCATACCCGACGTCGACTGCACCTGCGAGCCCGCATTGCCTCCTGATTGTGTCGAGGCCGTTTCCTGCGCCGACGTCGGCCTTGGTCTTGCGCGTTGTGACCTGGCAACGGAAAGCTGGGCCTGTGACGTCGGCGTCCGGGATGACCTCTGCGGTGGTGAGGGCGAAGGCGAAGGCGAAGGGGAGGGCGAGCCGCTGGATTGTCCGACCAGCGTGCCGAGCAGCTGCAACGGCGTCGTGCGGGTACCGTGCTTGAAGGGCTGCGTCGTGGATGACCAGCCCCTGAATTGCGTCGCCCAATGTCAGGCCGGCGCGTGGAGTTGCGCAGGTTTCGTTGGGTATGTTCCAGCTGATCAATGCGGCGAAGGCGAGGGCGAGGGCGAGGGCGAGGGCGAGGGCGAGGGCGAGGGCGAAGGCGAAGGCGAGGGCACGTGATCATCCTGGTTGAACCAGACGGCGTCGCGGATGCTGAACGACATCTGCGCGGGCTTGGGCTGTGGACCCGGCGCTTCGCCTCCGGTGCCAGCGTCGCATTGTCAGTGTCGTCGTCGTCGACAGCCGTCCCATTGTCGGCCATTCGAGCGGTGCGTGGCGTGGTGGCGGTCTTGGAGGCGGACTCGCCCCATCCTCTTCTCGACGCCATGCCACGAGTGGTGCGGGTCGGTGCCGTCCTGGTCGGTGGCGACCAGCCGGTGGTGTGCGCGGGCCCGTGTTCCGTGGAGAGCGAGGGCCAGATCGATCGCCTGGCCGGAGCCGTCGCAGCCCACGGCGGTCACATCTTGCGTGGCGGCGTGTGGAAACCGCGGACCTCGCCACACGGGTTCCAGGGTGTTGGCGCCGAGGGGCTCGCTTGGCTGGTGGCCGCAGCTCGCCGTCATGGTTTGGCCGTGATGACCGAGGTCGTCAGCGAGCGCGACGTCGACCGCGTCGCTGCCGTCGTCGACGCCATCCAGGTGGGCGCTCGAAGCATGCATAGCCAGGCCCTGCTGCGGGCGGTGGGCGCCGCCAACAAGCCCGTCGTCCTCAAACGTGCGTTTTCTGCGAGCCTTGAGGAATGGCTGCTGGCCGGCGAAGCGCTGTTGATGGCCGGGGCGGCCGGGGTCATCTTTTGTGAGCGGGGCGTCCGGGGCCCCGACGGCGGGGCACGCAATGTCCTTGATGTGGGCGCGATCGCGGTACTGCGACACGCCTGGGGGCTGCCGGTTCTGGTCGACCCCTCTCACGCTGCCGGCCGCAAGGACATTGTCATTCCCCTCGCTCGCGCCGGCCTGGCCGCCGGTGCGGTGGGGGTCGTCATCGAGGTGCATGACCGACCAGCAGAAGCCCTGTCTGATGCGCCCCAGGCGGTCGACCCGGCCTTGCTTGCTGGCCTGGTGCGGTGACGGTCGCCAGCGCCCGGTGCCAGGTGTCGGTCTTTTACGTACACACGGCCGCCCGACAGCCATGGACTCCCGGGGTCGAATTCGCGACGTAGAAAGCGGCGCCGTGATTCGCTACAGTCAGCCGTACTTGGAGGCTTCATGCGTCATCTCGCCGTCCTGATCGCTGTTGCTGCACTGGCAACGTCGGCCCTCGCCCAGGACACCTACGTCCAGGAAAGCGACAAGACCGTCTTTTCGAAAAAGACCGTCATCGACTTCTCCGATGTCAACATCGAGGGCGAATTGACCAAGCCCGAGGGCAGTTATGTGAAGAACCGCAAGAAGACGCGCTTTCGGAATCTCATCGAGATGCGCGGTGACTTCCGTCCCGAGCTGGCCCGTTCGGTCAACAAGCTCTGAATCGCAGGCCTCAGAGTTGTGAGGCCTGACCATCTGGTGGCGAGCGCTCTGTCGAGGGAACTCGACCGGGTTTGCTCGCCACTTGATCTTTCAGGCTGTCGAACGGCAGGTCGAGCACAGCCATGGGATCGAGAAACGCTCCAAGGTCGTCGGTGACCGAGAAATGCA
>CAJBHN010000064.1 GCA_903952805.1 uncultured Myxococcales bacterium
CCCGAGACGCAGGACTGGGTGAAAATTGGCCTTCGGCCATTTTCACCTCAGCCTGCTAAAGGGTAGCGATGCGCATCGTCACCGCCCTGCTCGTCTGCCTTTCCGTCGTTGCCTGCCCCGGCGCCCAGGTCAAAGAAGGCGGCGTCGCCAGCGGCAAGATCGACGTCGTGCTCCGTCGCATCGACGTCGTCAAAGCGAGCTGGAACTCGATGGATTTGAAAATCATCGTCGCCGTGGAAAATGGCACTGGCAGCGACGTCGACATCAGCGCCGACGCCAACATCGCACTGGTCGGCGCCGCCGCCGAGGAACCAGCCGAAGGCGTCGAGGCCGACGACGGTGCCGCTGTCGCCGACGCCCCCGCCGGTCTCGACGGCAAACGCCATCAAGGAGCCGGACGAGGCACCGCCGTCGCCAACGCGGTCAGCGAACTGCCGATCTTTGTGACCCTGCCCTTGCCTGAAGATCCCGAGACCCTTGAGCAGGTGCTCGGCTGGAACAAGGCCCGCGTCCACGTCGCTGGCACGATCAAGGCGGGGCTCATCGAGCGTACCGTTGGCGGCGAGCGAGATATCCCGACCCCGAAGCTCCCCAAGTTCAAGCTCAAGAGCGCCCAGGTGGCCAAGGTCGACGACGGCGCCGCCGGCGAAGCCTTCGTGACCCTGCTGCTCGAGAATCAGAATCAGTTCGAGATCGTCGTCGACAACGTCAGCTGGCGCGTGTTGATCGCCGACAAGGAACTGCGGGCCAAGGAAGACGGCGGCACCAGCATTCCTCCGTCGTCTGTTGAGGAATACAATATTTCGATTCCGATGGACGAGAGCGGCTTTCCTGGCAAGGGCGAGCTGCGGGGGCTGCTGAAGAAGCCCTCCGTTTCCTATCGCGTCGACGCCTCCTTCACCGCCCATGGGCTGCGTGGGGGCGAGATGTTCTCAGGCGACATGCAGTTCCCACGCTGACCTCGAGCAGCCACGCTCCACCGGCCGAACTCGAAGGGCCCCGCTCGGCCATCAGGGCACTGGCCCATCCATCCCCATTTGCTAGAGAACCGGCATGGCCCTCAAAGACATCATCATCTGGCCCGATCCCCGCCTCCTCAAGCTGTCCAAACCCGTCGTGCTCAACGACGACGGCACGGTCCCTGACGACGTCAAGGCCCTGATCAAGGACATGTTTGACACCATGTACGACGCCGACGGCGTTGGCTTGGCCGCCCCGCAGATTGGCGTCCACCAGCGGGTGGTGGTCATCGATATCCGGGCCTACGACAAGAACAAGGCCGACGATGACAAGAGCGAGGCGCCCTCGGGGGAAGCCCCCATCGCCCTCATCAACCCCGTCTTTTCAGACAAGGCAGGGTCACTTGAATGGGACGAGGGTTGCCTCTCGGTGCCCGGTGAAAGTGGCCTCGTGACCCGGGCTGCCAAATGCCGCGTCGACTACATCGATGTCGACGGCAAGCCCCAACACATCGAGGCCGAAGGCTTGAAGAGCGTGGCGCTTCAGCATGAATGCGACCACCTCGATGGCAAGCTCTTCGTTGACTACCTGAGCACCCTCAAGCGCTCGGTGATCAAGCGGAAGATGCTCAAGCTCATCGCCGACATCGCTGCCGACCAGGCGGAGCAGGGTCGATGAACGCGCTGCTGTGGATCGGCCTGCCGCTGTTCTTGCTGGGTGCCACCATGATGGTGCGTGGGTGGGTGTACACGCTGCAGCCCGAGGGCTCGATGGCCCTGAAGCGCAAGAAAGTGAACCTGAAGCGAGGCTTCACGACCGACATGAAGGTCTTTGGTCGCAAGGTTCGTCGGCTCGGGCTGATGACGACGATGGTCGGCGCACTGCTGCTGGGCTGGTACCGATCGCAGGTCATCGACAGCGTCGCTGTGCCACCTGCGGCAGGGACGACGACGACGCCTTCGATCCAGCCCTGAGCGGACCGGTCCCGGCGCCATCGTCGATGCGATGGGCGAGACGTTGAGCGAGCAGGCGCTCACGCCAGCGGTGCAGCGCCAAGGACGTGGTCAGAACGCTTCGTCGGAGCCGCGCTCGACGCCTCTGACCCACGTCGACGTCCCCACAGCAGGCTCAAGAGCAGGGACAGCGACAGAAACGATGGCGATGGCGACGACGTTTCCGCCTGGGCGCAGCCACCGCCGGACTGGCCTTCGTCATCGTCCACCGCTTCATCCTCACCTTTACCTTCACCTTCACCCTCGGCGCTGGTGGCGCAGGCGGCGACCTCATCGGCATCGCCGACGCACAGCCTGGGCCGGGCAGAGCTGCCCTGGGCGCGTGTGTTGACAGCGAGCACCAGCACCTCATTGGCGCCCGCGACCGCGACGGCCGCGCCATCGGTGGCGTCGACGAGGGCGCCCGCACGACCGTTGCTCAGCGGCAGCACGAAAACACGGACGCCGTCGGTGGCGGTGGCAGCGCCCACCAGGCCCACCTGAACCTCGCTGCGTCCGTTGAGCGAAGCCGACAACAGCCGTGACGACGACGTGAACAGCACGAAGCTCGCCTCCTCGATGGGAAGGGTGCGAGGCAGGCCCTCGCGCTCATCCATCTGGGATCCGTTGGTGAAGGAGCGGGCGGCATCAGCCCGGCGCCCCGTCAACAACGTCCACGACGAGAACTCGGCGAAGGCCTCGGCGAAGGTGCTGTCCCTGGAGGCAAGGACGGCGTCGACCTCGCTGAACCAAAAGACGTCGGCGCTGGCACCGACGTGCTGCCACAGTTCGAGCATGACGTCGTCGTCGAAGCGCTCGCCGAGGTACTCAAAGAAGATGCCGGCACCGTAGGTGAAGGCGTCGACGGGGCCGCCGCGGCCGCTGTCCAGCGGCGTGGCGGCGTTGTCGAGGTAGCCATACGCGAAGCCCTCAAGATCGCGCAGCGTCGGGTCGAAGCGTTCGCTGGCCCACACCGCCGTGCCTTCGGAGAACACCGCGCCCTGGTCGACGGCGTAGGCGGCCTGGACCGCGTGAAACAATTCATGGCTGGCGACCGTGCGGTTGCCGACGTCGACGCTGGGGTAGCCGTAGCCGGCGAAGTCGTTTTCCTGGACCATGTAGCCCGAACACACCTCGCCGTCGCATCGTTCAGCGCGGTAGGCGCCGTCGGCGCTGCGGGCGAAGTCCACGAGGTAGACGTCGAAGCGGCCGTCACCACCATTGTCCGGCAAGCCGTCGTCGCTGACCGGCCCCAGAAAACCGAGCAGGGCATAGGCTCCCAGTGCCGATTCGTAGATGGCCGCCAGCCTGGTCACATGGTCGGCGACGCCGTCATCGTCGACGTCGGCCGCCGGCACCTGATGGGTACCTGCCGTCGTGAAATGGATGCGAAAGTGCTCGGAGTCGAAGGTATCGACGACGTCGCCGACGTCAAACGTGAACAAGTCGTTGCCCGGCACGTCGGGGCGCGCCATCGCTCCCGTCGACGTCAGGACACCAGCCCACAGCGCCAGGCAGCAGCGAAATCGGCGGGTCGTCGCGCAGGTCATGACGGTCCTCATTCGAAGAAGGCGTAGCGAAGCGTGATGCGCCCACCCTCGCCGGTGATCTGCGACAGGTCGTTGCATGAATCCTGGGCGCCCTCGCCGCCGTAGTACTGGGTCACCACCAGTTTGAGGCGGCGACCATCCTTGAGCGACAACACATAGACGTTGCCGGTGGTGGCGACGCAGTCGGGGTAGGCCCACCAGTTCTGCAACACGACGCCGGGAGAGCCCAGGCCCGAGCCGTCGGCGACGATGGTGCAGCCCTCGGGGTCAGACATGAACTGCTCGGTGTTGAAGCGCAGGTCGGCGGGGACAGCGTCGAGAGCGTCGAAGTCGGTGTCGGCGGCGGTACGGGCGGCGGTGACGCAGGAGGGACCGCCGTAGCCGCTGTTGATGCGGATGACGAAGCGACGAAAAGCGATGTCCCACTCCATCGAACCCAGGCTGTCGATGTCGCTGATGTCGACCTTGAGCAGACCGTCGTCGGTGAAATGACCATAGACCCACCCCTGGGTCCCACCAAAGCCGCCGGCGGTGGCATCGACATCGACCTCGAAGACGCCATCCACCGGCGTGCTGTCGATCAGGCCAGGAGCATTGGCGTTGAGGTCCATGGTCAAGGCAACGAAGACCTCATCCTCGCAGTCGACGACGGTGGGTTCGCTGCATGTCGGTCCGAGGGTGATGTCCTCGCTCTCGCCTTCGCCCTCGCCG
>CAJBHN010000065.1 GCA_903952805.1 uncultured Myxococcales bacterium
ATCCACGCGAAGTTCCCGGGCAAGATCCTGGCCTACAACTGCTCGCCGAGCTTCAACTGGAAGGCCAAGCTCGACGACGCCACCATCGCCAAGTTCCAACGTGAGCTGGGGGCCATGGGCTACAAGTTCCAGTTCGTCACGCTGGCGGGCTTCCATGCCTTGAACCACTCGATGTTCGAGCTGGCCAAGGCCTACAAGAAAGACGGCATGGCGGCCTACAGCACGCTTCAGCAGGCCGAGTTTGCGTCGGAGAAGAACGGCTACACCGCCACCAAGCACCAGCGCGAAGTGGGCACCGGCTACTTCGACGAGGTCGCCCAGGTCATCAGCGGCGGCACGGCGTCGACGCTGGCGTTGAAGGGATCCACCGAGAAGTCTCAGTTTCACTGAAGCCGTCGGTCGGTCGGCCGGTCCGCCGGTTGACGGCGGAGAGGGCCCTCCACCATGAGCCGCCGTCAGACATCGTCTGGCGGCGGTTCATTTTTTAGCGCCGTTGTCGCAGCCCACGACGACAGCCACGCGCCAGGCCTGGCTCAGGGGCTCGACCACTCGACGGCCACCGCCACGCCGAAATGGTCTGACATCGCGCCGCCGACGCCGACGGTGCCATCGGCGCGTTCGTCCAGCAGACGCGCCCCCCTCAGCCCCCGGGCCATCGCCGGCCGGGTGAACACCCAGTCGATGCGCGTGGTTGGCTGGGGCGCCGGAAACGTCAGCCCCGGCTGCGATGGGTTGGCGCGCCCCCACAGGTCGACCATCGTCGTCGTGAAGGTGGCCACGGCGGCGCTGTCGGGGTCGGCGTTGAGGTCGCCGCCGATGAAGACGGTGCGGTCGGCGGCGCCGTCGGCGTGGGCGACGATGACGGCGGCGGCGTCGGCCCGGGCCTGGGCGGCCTCGGGGCTGAAGTCGAGGTGGGTGCTGTAGAAGCGCACGGCGTGGCCGCCAACGGTGACGTCGACAAACAGCGCCGTGCGCGGAAAGTGCACAAACGGCAGCGCGACCGAGCCAAAACTTTCGATCTCGTGGGCCGACAACACCGCCACGCCCTCTTCAAACGTCCCGGCCACGTGGTTGGCGAGGTGGGTGCCGTGACGACGGAATTCGTAGCCGCGGCCGGTGCGCAGCGATAGCAGGGAGCCCACCTCCTCGGCCTGCGTGCCGGTGGTGCCGGGCACGACGCAATCCTCCTGCAGGGCCACGAGGTCGGGAGCGATGCGGGCCAGGGCGGCGACGACGAGGGGCAGGCGGCCCTCCCAATCATCGGCGCGACAGCGGAGGTTCACCGTCGCCACGATCAACGGACGAGAGGCCACGGCGTCGACGGGGTCGGCCACGACGAGACGACTGAGCTGGCGGTGGTCGAAGCCGTCGTCGGAGCCGCCCAGATCGCCATAGCGCCACTGGCCTCCTGTCGGTCGGGAACGGTACGCGAGGGAAAAGAGACCGGGGGTGCCGACGGTGACGCGAGCGACGTACTCGTCGTTGTTGCCCACCTGCACGTTGAAGGCGGCGGGGAGGGCCCGCCAGCAGCGCCCCTCCTCCAGCGGCGAGGTGCCCAGCGGCCCCACCAGCAGCTCGGCCTCCATGCCGGCGGCCTGCCCGGCGGCCTCGGTGACGCCCTCGCGATAGACTTGGCCGAACACGGGGTCGCTGGGCTCGTGCAGAGCCGCGTGCAGCAGGGGCGGGTGCTGGGTGTTGCCCCAGCCGGCCCAGGCCACGGCCCCCTGGTCGTCCTCGAAGCCGGCAGGCGCGCACGGGGCCGGCAGGATGGTCGACAGGGGCCAACCGAGGTCGCCAGAGACGGGCTCGCCCTCGCCTTCACCCTCGCCTTCGCCCTCGCCCTCGCCCTCGCCCTCGCCTTCGCCCTCGCCTTCGCCCTCGCCTTCGCCCTCGCCTTCGCCTTCGCCCTCGCCTTCGCCTTCGCCCTCGCCGATGGGCACCAGCCGCCGGTCTGCAGGCGGGGGAACCGGGTCGGCGGCGCCACAGCCCGCCAGGGGCATCAGCGCGGTCCACAGGGCCAGCAGAGAGGGTACGCGGAGGTGCGACATGTCGTTGGCCATCCCCCATCACGGCGGCGGGCGCCAGTGGTTAAGCGTCAGCGAAGGACGGTCGAGCCGTTGACACCGGCAGCGGCCGACGGTCCTGTGGATTTCTCTGTCCTGGAGGACGTCATGGCCGTCGTCGGTGCCCCATCCCCGCTCGCTCCCCTGCCCACCGACCGTGCCCTGACCGGCGACGAGATGGTCGCCGCCAGCAAGCACTACACGATGTACTCGTGGTCGGCCGGCGACAGCGTCGACCCCATCCCGTTTGTGCGGGGCGAGGGCGTGTGGTTGTGGGACGCCGCCGGCAAGCGCTACCTGGACTGGAACAGCCAGGCGATGAGCGTGCACATCGGCCATGGCAACAAGAAGGTCATCGCCGCCATCCAGAAGCAGGCGGCCGAACTCGCCTATGTCTACGCCGGCGCCGCCACCGAGGTGCGAGCCCGCCTGGGCGAAAAGCTCGCCACGCTGATGCCCGGCCACCTCAACACGAGCTTTTTCACGCTCGGCGGCGGCGAGGCCAACGAAAACGCCGTCCGCGCCGCCCGCGGCGTTACCGGCCGTCAAAAAATCCTGGTGCGCCACCGCAGCTACCACGGGGCCACGGCGCTCACGATCAACATGACCGGCGACCATCGACGCTGGGCCAATGAGCCTGGTCCGCCGGGCATCATCCGGGTCATGGATCCGCAGCCCTACAAGTATTCATTTGGTTCGACTGACGAAGAAATCACTCGCAATAACCTCCAGTATCTGGAGGAAATCGTCATGTACGAGGGCGGCCACACCATCGCCGCCTTCTTCATCGAGACGATGACGGGCACCAACGGCGTGCTGCCACCGCCAAAGGGCTACCTGCAGGGCGTGCGCAAACTGTGCGACGAGCACGGCATCATGATGGTCTG
>CAJBHN010000066.1 GCA_903952805.1 uncultured Myxococcales bacterium
ATCCTCGTCGGCGGCGACGGCGTCAAGACCGGCAAGCTCCTCAAGCGCTATGCGACCGGCCTCGTCGAAGAGGACCAGCGTTTCCTCGACATGATCGTCGTCACCTCTCTCTGACGGCAGATACGAAGTCGGGGTTCGTCGGCGTGAGCGATGCGCGCTGAGCCCCCGGGAGTCCGGCGACGGTACCAACGAGTGTATGGGCGAACGCTTACAGGAAGATCTGCTGCTGCCAGCGGTGCCACACCAAGGCGGCCCCAAAGACGGCGATGGCCACGGCCACGACGAGAAACGGCGCGATGGAGTTCACAAGGCGAGCAGCCCTTCGACCTGGGCCAGCAGCCGCAATCGCCCCTGGGTGACGGGGCTGGTGCCATCGAGCAACCGAGCCGTTTCCTCCAAGACGGTCGTGAGCGGCACGCGCCGAATCGAGTGGTCGTCGGTCTTGTCGCCGACCCCGCCGGCAGGCTCCCAACCCACCATCACATCGCTGACACCGTCTTCGATGACCTGGAGCGCCGCGAAGCCCAGCCGCTGGGCGATGACGCGGTCGGTGACGCTGGGGGCGCCGCCGCGCACGACGTGACCAAGGACGGTCTCGCGAATGTCGACGCCGGGCGCGTCTTCCTCGAGGTGGACGTTCAACCGCTCCACCAGGCGCGACGTGGGCACGCGCACGCCCTCGGCCTTCACGATGAGCACGCGCCGCTTGGCACGCGCGTCGGCGAACGACATGCGAATCAAAGCCCGCAGCTTGATGACGAGCTCATCTTCGCTGATGTGTTTCTCAGCGTAGAGGATGCAGTCGGCCTCGGCCGCAATGCCGGCTCGCATGGCGAGGTAGCCGCATTGGCGCCCCATGACCTCGACGATGAACACCCGGCGATGGGCCGACGCCGTATCAGAGATGCGGTCGCAGGCCTCGACAATGGTGTTGAGGGCGGTGTCGACGCCGATGGCCAGCGACGTGCAGCCGAGGTCGTTGTCGATGCTGGCCGGGACGCCCACGATGGGTGCAGTGACATCGGCACGGCTCGCCAGGACGTGGGCCCCCGTCAGCGAACCGTTGCCACCGATGACCACCAGTCCGTCGAGGCCAAGGGCGGCGATGTGCTCGGCTGCCCTCGCCTGCCCTGCCGACGTCATCATGTCCTTGCAGCGGGCCGAGCCGAGCATGGTGCCCCCCCGGCGCGAGATGCCATCGACGTCAGCAAGGCCGAGCTCTTTCGCCGTCCCATCAATCAGCCCAGCGTACCCTCGCTCGATGCCCACGACGACGTGGCCGCGCCCCGCGCCGGTTTTCACCAACGAGCGGATGCAGGCATTCATGCCGGGGGCGTCACCGCCCGAAGTCAGGACTCCAATACGCATGGGCCATGCTCCCACAAGTCCCGGGAGATCAGCCACACCACCGACGTCACGATGAGAATCGGCGTCGCGGTCAGGGGGCCGGAACCGGCGAGGGCACGGCGACGCCGTCAACGGCCCCATCGGGCGGCGGCGGCGGCGCGGCGGGCACCACCTCGATGCTGCGGGTCACCTCGGCTTCGCCCAGGCGGCACGTCAGCGTCGTTGTGCCCTTGTCGAGGAACGTCAGGCGGTCGCCGGCAACGTTGGCCACCGCGGGCTTGTCGGTGCTGCAGGGGGCCTGCAGGTCAGCGAGCACCTGGTCCTCGGAGTATACCGTGGTGTCGAGTTTGGTGTCGCTGCCGACGCTGCCAAAGCACGACGGCACACAACGCAGGTCGATGCGGGTTGGCGGCCGCACAGCGAGCTTGTGCTGCAACGTCACTTTGCCTGCGGTCCAGGTCAGGGTGACGTCGCCACGGTTGACGACGGTGATTCCTTCGGGGCGCAGCAACAGGACCCCGGCCGGTGTCGCGTCGACGTCAATTTTGACGTCGGCGATGACCCGGCCTGCTTTGTCGAGGGCCTGGACCGCCGGCAGCACCAGTTCACCCCGGTCTGTGATTCGCTCGGGAGGTGCCGACGAAAACGCCAGCTTCTCCGGGCTGTTACAGCCGACGAGGCTCAGGAAGCCTGCGACAAGGACGAGGGGCACAGACAGGGTTTTCAACATGGTGTTCCGTTTTGGGTCTGGTGGGGCGCGCCAAAAGTCAGCTCTCGAGCTCCGGCGTAAAACCGCGACGCATGGTGTTTTCGGTGACCACCCGCGGATCGACGAAGTTCATCAGATAGCCAGGGCCGCCGGCCTTGGTGCCGATGCCGCTCATGCCGAAACCACCGAATGGCTGGCGCTCGACGAGGGCGCCGGTGCTGCCCCGATTCAGATAGAGGTTGCCAACGCGGAAACGGCGACGAGCCTCGTCCAAATGGCGGGGGGACCGTGAGTAAACCGCCCCCGTCAACGCGAAAGCAGTGCCGTTGGCGACGTCGAGGGCAGCGTCGAAGGTGTCGACGACGTGCAACGCCAATACCGGTCCAAACAGCTCTTGTTGCATCAACAGGTGCGAGGGGTCCTTCACCTTGAAGATGGCAGGAGGAACAAAGGTGCCCCCCGTGGGCGCCGAGCCCACGTAGAGGACCTCGGCACCAGTCCCCGGCGAACGGATGATGTTCAGCAGCCGCTGCTGCGCTTCATCGTCCACGACTGGCGGCACGAACGAGCCACAATCCGTCGCCGCGCCCAGCGACAGCGACGACGTCGCCTCCACCAATCGGCGCGCGACGGCGTCGGCCACCGATTTGAGCACGATGACCCTCGAGCAAGCCGAGCACTTCTGACCGGCGAAACCAAACGCGCTGCGGACCGTGCCAAGGACGGCTTCGTCGAGGTCGGCGTCGTCGTCAATGATGATGGCGTTTTTGCCACCCATCTCGCACACCACGCGCTTGACCTGGGGCTGCCCCGGTTTCACCTGCGCCGCCGCAGCGACGATGGCCAAGCCCACCTGCATGCTGCCCGTGAAGGCCAGCTGCACGACGGCGGGGTGGTCGACCAACGCCTTGCCGACGACCTCGCCGAGACCAGGCAGGAAGTGCACGACATCCTTGGGGAAACCCGCAGCCTTCATCTTGTCAAACAGGCCCGCAGCAACCGCGCTGGACTGCTCAGCGGGCTTGAGAATGACGGTGTTGCCCGCGACCAGGGCGGCGGCGGCCATGCCGCACAGAATCGCGAGGGGGAAATTCCAGGGGGCGATGACCGCGCAGACGCCACGGCCCTCGTACGTCAGCGTGTTGTCCTCGCCAAAGATGTTGCCCTGCTTCCTGGGCGCGAGCTCCACCATGGCCTGGCGGGCGTAGTAGCGGCAGAAGTCGACGGCTTCGGCGACGTCGGCGTCGGCCTCCTTCCAGGGCTTGCCGACCTCGTGGGATTGCAGCGCCGCCATGGCGTCACGGTCCTGCTCCATCAGGTCGGCGAGCTTCTCGAGGAGCTGAGCCCTCTCGATCAACGGACGGCTGCGCCAGGCGGGCCAGGCGGCGGCCGCGCTCTTGACGGCGTCGTTGACGTCTTCGACGGTGGCGAGGCCGACGTCGCAGACCTTGATGGTCGACTGATTCGGGGACTGGCGGGCCCAGGTGGGGCGCTTCTTGACGTCGCCGGCGACGACGACGTTGGCGGCGATGGGCAGGCGCTTGGCGGTGGCGTCGATGGCGGCGGCAAAGGACTTGGCGCGGGCGACGTCGGTGAAGTCGGCGAGGGCGCAGTTGTCAAATGGCGACGTCACGTCACCACGCACGAGCTTGGAGGCGTTGCTTTGGCGCAGGGCGCGCTCCACGGACGCGGCGTCTGACACCGGTGGCGCCAGCAGCTTCTTGACGTCGACGTTGTCGTGGTGGGACAGCTTGAGGAAGCCGGCGTTGCTGGTGTTTTCGAGCAAACGGCGCACCAGGTAGGCCATGCCGGGCAGCAGCTCGCCGACGGGAGCGTAGACGCGCACGCGGTGGCCCTGGCTGCGGAACGCTTTGCGCTCGGGCTCGGCCATGCCGTAGAGCATCTGGGCCTCCACACAGCCCTTGGGGACCTTCAGCTCGTCGGCGAGAACGAAGGCGTGGGCCAGCGAGCGCAGGTTGTGGCTGCCGAAGGCAGGCAGCAGGTTCTGGTGATTCTCGAGGAGATAGCGGCTCAGGCGCTCGTAGTTCTGGTCGGTTTCGGCCTTGACCGAAAACACCGGGCAGGCCCAACCCTGTTGGCGGGCGAGGACGGTCTCGTAGTCCCAGTAGGCCCCCTTCACGAGGCGGATGGTGACCGGCGCCCCCCGCGCTTTCGCGATGCTCCGCAGGCGGTCGGCGTCGGCCATCGACGACTTCAAATAGCCCTGGATGACGATGCCCATATGCGGCCACGAGCGCAGTTCAGGGTGGGTGACGATTTCCTCGAACAGGTCGTAGGTGATGTCGTGGAACGCCCATTGCTCGAGGTCCATGTTGAGAAAAACGTTCTTCTCCTTGGCGCGCAAGAACAGTGGCAGCACCCGGGCCTTCAGCGCGGCGACGCTGCCCTTTTTGTCGACAGGGTCGATCTGCGAAAACATCGCCGAGATCTTCAGGCTGACGTTGGTGCGAGGGATGGCGCCCATATGGTTGGTGTCGACGACAGGATCAGCCGGCAGCTTGGCGATCTCATCGGCGAGGTTGTCGATAAGGTCGAGGTAGCGGCGCTGATAGTCGTCGGCTTCACCTTCCGAGACGGTGGACTCGCCGAGCAGGTCGACGGTGAAGGCGATGCCGTCCTTGTGCAGCTTCTTCAACTCGGGAAGGGCGGCCTTGGCGTTGTTCCCGATGATGAAGCGGTTGGCCATGCCCTCGATCTGGCCCTTCATCGTCGACTGGGCGATGCCGGCGGTGAGCCCCGACGTCGCTGCCTTCAACGCCGCCGAGATGAGGCTTGGCAATTCGCGCCCCTCCTTCAGCAGGTATTCGTTGATGTGTTGCTTGACCTGGTCTTTGGTCTGCAGCGTCGGAAACACGTCGACGAAGCGGAACATGTCCACCTTGAAGCCCGGGTCCTTCATGGCCCATTCCAAGATGGCGCCCTCCCAATAGGCCTTGTTGAAGACGCCGGGCGTCTCGCCCTTCATGCGCTCGTGCAGGGCAGTGCCCGTTTGGATGATGGCGGCATTGAGCGTGTCGGCGGTGGTGGATGTCATGGCAACCTCGAGGCCGGAAGCGACCACCGAAGCCGCCGCTTCGCAAGGGCTCATCTCATCGATGGGCGTGTTTGACACACAGCGCAACGAATATGCTGAACTCGCCTCCCAGGCTGCTAGCCTGCAGGGATGGTGCGCTTTGTTTGCCTGACCGTCGTCGTCGTGCTCGCGGCCGTGGGATGCAGCGATGCGCCGACGCCGGCATTGCCCGCCCCACGGCCGGGGGCAGCCCCCATCACCATCGTCAGCACACCTCCCGGCGCCATGGTCACCGTCAACGGCGTTGGCGTTGGACAGGCCCCGGTCACGGTGGCGCTGAACCCGGGCCCCCAGCGCCTGCGAGCCTCCATGAGCGGCTACTATTCGGCCCCAGAAACCCTGATTGTTGTCGAGAGGGACCGGGCCGCCACCCATGAACTCTTCTTGGTCGCCTCCCACTGACGACGACGGCGACGACGACAACGATGACGACGACAACGATGACGACGATGACGACGATGAAAACATCAGTGAAGATGCCAATGACGTCCGACCAATGTGGCGCCGCCCATCTGCACGTGGCGCGCATCGCGGCGTTGATGATGCTGGCGGGAATCGCCATCGGTTCCCCGAGCTCGCGGGCCCAGGTGGCCGTGGCTGTGACTTTTCCCGACCAAAACCCGACCCATCGCGATCTCGCGGCTGGCATCGTCGAGCAACTGGGGAAACACTGGGACTTTTTGGCCCCTCCCCTGGCCGCCGACGACCTCGCGCTCTGCCGCGCCGACGTCGCTTGTCTGCGGCCCCTGGCAAGCCGCCACGGTGCCTCGCATCTGCTGCTGATCGGCATCGCGGGCCTGGACGCCAGGGAAGCCGCCGTGACCGCTCGCGTCATCGGCCCCACGGGCCAATCGCTTTTTGAGGAGACCGTCGTCGTGGTTGGCAGCGCCGCCCCCCGCGCCGACGGCGCCCCGCTCGCCGACCGCATGATCCGCGCGGTCAGGGGTGTGCCGCCGACCAGGCAGCGCCGACAACGAGTCGCCCCGGCTGTGCCCATGTCGACGAGCACAGCCCTTGGCAGTGCGCTCGTGGCCGTCGGCGCCGTCGTTGCCGCCAGCAGCGTGGGCGTCGCCACCTTGGCCGCGGGTGACGCAGGCCGACATGACCTTGCGCTGGCCGCAGCCGCCAGCGGGGGAATCCTCGGCGCCCTCACAGCGGTGGTGGGGGCGGCTGTCGTCGTCTTCGACGCCGCGCCAACGGACCCGTAAACACCAGTCCGTCGCAGCCGCCGTCGTCGACGCCTCGGCTGGCCCTGGGTCTTCAGGAGCATTGGCACCCCCGCCATCCAGCAGACGTGAAAGCGACGGCCGTTACCGTGGTGGTGGCGCAGTTGACCGAGTCTGGATAGGTTTCCGTCGTGGCACGCGATTACTATCGGCTCTTGGGCGTCGACCGAAACGCCTCCGAAGGCGACATCAAGCGGGCGTATCGCAAGCTCGCCCGCGAGCTGCATCCCGACATCACCGGTGATGATCCGCGGGCCACCGAACGGTTCAAGGAGGTCACCGTGGCCTACGAAACGCTGTCTGACGCCCAACGTCGCCGCAGCTACGATATGTTCGGCAACAGGGATGCGCCGCCACCCCAGGGCGTCAGCCTTGACCTCGACAGCCTCCTCGATCAGGTATTTCCCAGCCGCAAGAAAAAACCGCGCCCCGAACCTGGCGTTGACCTCGAAAAGCCGCTGCCGGTCACCTTCATCGAGAGCTACACGGGCTGCATCAAAAGCCTGGATCGCATCAAGGTCACCGTCCCCGCTGGCGTCGATACCGGGACCAGGCTCAGGCTGAAGGCACAAGGAGGAAAGGGCTTCGACGGAGGCCCAGACGGCGACTTGTACGTGCTCATTCACGTCGCCGACGACAGCCGATTTCGTCGTGATGGCGACGATGTTGTCGTCGACATCACCGTGCCCCTCAAAACCGTGATGCTGGGGGGCGCCGTCGACATTCCCCTGCCTGATGGCTCCGCGCGCATGACGGTGCCCGCGAGCACGCAGGGCGGTCGGGTCTTCCGATTGCGCAACAAGGGCTTCCCCCGACCTGGCGCAGCACCTGCTGTTCGGGGCGACCTGTTGGCAACAGTGCGGGTGCAGATCCCCACCGTGCCCGTCGGTCTCGTCGACGAGGTAGAGACGCTGCTGGCGAAGCTCGGCGTCGCAAAATGAGCAGACGGGGCCGCCGAGGATCCTCGGCTCGGCTGTTCACGCCAGCGACCAAAACGGACGACATCAAGCGCCCCTCAGCGGACCGTCAGCCGACTTCGTCCACCAGTCGCTTCAGCACTTTCTCCAGCAAGTGAAGCTGCCGCACGTGCCCAGCGAGGGTAGCCTCATTCGCAGCGTATTGCTCCAGATAGCCCAGGCTTTGCTCCAGCCCCCACAACATGGGGCCGATGGCCGAAACGAGCGTCCGTACCGACGACGGCGCCCCGCCCGCAACCGACGAGGCCGCCTGGCTCGCCAACTGGGCACGCAGGCGCACCACATCAGCCTGCAGTTGCTCAACCTGATGGGCCGCCTGGGACTGAGCATCGGCACTGAAGGCCGCCCCCTTGATGTCGTGCACCTCGGTTTGCAGGGAGCCAATCAGCCTGTTGGCCACCTCAAGGTCGGCCTGCAGGGTCCTCTCTCGCCTTTGAAGTTCAAGCAGCTCCTGACGAACGGAAATCAATTCAATGCCGTCGCCGGCCAATCGTTGGGCTCGAGCAAGTTCATCCTTCAGGCGAGCGACACTTGTCTCCGCAGCGCTGGCCCGTGCGTCGGCACGAGCCACATCGACATCCGTCTCGCGCAGCCGACGCATGAGTTCTTCACGCACCGCAGTCATGCTCGTGAGTGCGGCTTCGAGTTCGCGGCTTCGTTCAGCGGGGTCGATCGGGGGAATGGACCGCTCAACAGTCGAGTCCTCCACCTGACGCTGGGGAGGGTACGCCACGAAGCTTGCGTTGCAGGACGCGCATTGCAGCTCCGCTCCGCCCGCCGGCACCGCCTCGTTGCGAACACGATATTTTGACGCGCAGGAGGGACAGGTCACGATCACGGCTGCACCACGCTATCGCCACCCCGACTGAACCGACAAGGCTTCGGCGCCCGGAGATGACCAGGCAAGCGATTCGCCGAACGCAACACTGCCCGATACAGAGTCGACGTCGGTGCCAACGAACGCTGACTCTTTGAGCCTGTGCACTTGGGCCCTGGGAGGTGCACGTCAGCGGTCAGGGTCGTTTTCAAACTTTGGTCGCGGTTCTGCCCGTCTTGGGATTCACGCGAGCCGACAAGGTCGATGACATGCCATACAAGAGAATGAAGCCCTCGGCCTCAGCGGCCCCCCAATCGGCTGACTGGGCGTACACCGCGCCTTTTTTCTTCAGGATATGCGGAGAGTCGACGATGACCGGGAGGCATTGCCCACCCCATGTCTCGAGGGTGACCGTACCGTTGACCGCTGTCTGGTTCTCATCAAGGAAGGCCTCAAGGTCGTGCTTGAGAGGCTCATAGAAGAAGCCCTTATACACCAGTTCGACCCATTTGTCGGCAATGGCGCCTTTGAACGCATTTTGGGACGCCGACAGCACGCTTTCTTCAAGAGCGCGATGGGCCACAAACAACGCCGTCAGACCCGGACATTCAAATACAATACGACCCTTCAGGCCAATGGTTGTGTCACCGGTGTACATGCTTCGACCGACGCCGTAGGCGCCGAAGCGCTCGTTGAGCAGGGCGAGAATCGCGGGGCCACCCATCGGCTTGCCGTCGACCGCGATGGCGACGCCAGCTTTGAATGTCACCTGAACCCGCATGGCCGCCCTGGGCCATGTGTCAGGATGAGCGGTGATGGCGTAGGTTTCGTCGTCGGGAGCCTGCCACTCATCGATTTCGCGACCCGAAGCTGTCATGCCGAGCAGGTTCTGGTTGATGCTATAGCGCCCCGTCTTGGCGCGCACGTCGAACCCACGCGCCTCAAGGTATTGGGCTTCGTAGGCGCGAACCGCCGTATGCTCCTTCTGGATTTCACGGATGGGCGCTTTGACGACGTAGTCACCGAGGGAATGAACGGTCTGGTCGAATCGGACCTGGTCGTTACCCATGCCAGTGCAGCCGTGGGCAACGAATTTCGTGCCATGCTTGTCGGCGAGAGCGCAGGCGCGTTCGACGATCACGTAGCGGTCGCTCACCAAGAGGGGGTAAACGCCCCCATACAGGCGACCACCTCGGACCATGGGGATGACGACGTTGTCCCAAACGGACTGACCACCATCTTCGGTAACGTGCTCAATCGCTCCGAGTTTTTTGGCGCGATCTTCGATGTAAGCGCGCTCTTCAGCGGACACGCCGCCGGTGTCAACAAAGCAGGTGACGACGTCGTAGCCCTGCTCCATCAGGTAGGGAACGCAAAAAGAGGTATCGAGGCCACCCGAGAAGGCAAGGACGATTTTTGGACGGGTCATGGGCTCTCCAGCAAAAAAGATACGGGTGAATCGGGTCAGGAAATAAGCTGGCGCATCAGCGCCTTCTGCACGTGCAGCCGGTTTTCAGCTTCATCAATATGAACGCTGCGCGGAGAATCAAGCACCCCCGACGTAACCTTCACACCTCGCCGTACGGGCAAACAATGTGAGAAAAGCCCGTTATTGGTGCGATTCATCTTGGCTTCGTCGACGATAAAGTGCTTATGGGCGTCACGGATGGGTTTCTCGTCGGCCCAACGGCCGAAAAACGGCAGTGCGCCCCAACTCTTGGCGTACACGACGTCTGCGCCGTCGTACGCACTCTCGATATCGTGGCTCATCGTCAGCTTTGCCCCGTTGTCCTGGCAAAAACGCTCTGCGGCTTTCATGTACCGTTCGTCGAGTACATAGTCTTTGGTGGGACACAGAAGAGTGACGTCGAAACCAAACTTGGCCGCAATGACGAGACCGGAGTTGGCAACCGCGGTGTTCAAAGGCTTGGGGTGGTAGGTCCACGTCAGGACAAACTTTTTGCGATCCGTCGTGACCAAACGGTCCTGCAGCGCGAGCATCAACGCCAACTCTTGGCACGGGTGGGTGATGGTCTCCATATTGATGACAGGAACCGTCGCGAAGCGGGCGAAGGCTTCGATGACTTTGTCTTGGCGATCGACCTGCCAGTCCTGAAACTTTGGGAAGGCACGCACAGCAATGGCGTCCACGTAACGGGATAACACCCGGGCGACCTCGCGGATATGCTCCTCGGGTTCGCCATCCATCACCCCATCGTCGTCAAACTCAATGGGCCATGCTCCCTTGCCAGGCTCAAGGACGATGGCCTTCATGCCGAGGTGATGGGCGCCAAGTTCAAAACTGGTCCGCGTGCGCAACGACGGATTGAAGAACACCAGCGCGATGCCCTTCCCCGACAGATCGCCTGTATGTGGCCGCTTCTTCAACGCACGGGCGTCGTCGAGGATGCGCTGAAGGTCCGCACGGGACCAGTCGAGAGTGGACAGAAAGTGACGAGGCACATGAGGCATGGGGCTGTTTCGCCTTGGCGAGGTGCCTCGTCAATACAGCGTCGATGCGGGCCTCCCCTCCATCAACTCCACCCGCGGCCGAACCCAAGTACCAACACAAGCGCAGGCCGGAGATGACGTGACCGACACATCGCCCCCGGCCACGGCCACTCAGCCGATGGCGCTCCCGAGCCGCTGACGCAACTCGAAGTGCTCCTCGCTGACTGCAAACGTCAAGAGTTCCTTGGCCTTCGACGCATATGCCAACGGAATGCCAGCATCGGGCTGCCTGGCTGTCGCCAGCGCCACATCAATGTCGCCAGTCAGCAGGTACCCGGTGCGCAGCGCCGTGTGCTCCATGCCCTCCAGAAAGGCCTTGGTCGTCACGGCCTGGCGAGCCTTCAGCAACTCGGCCACCAGGGGTCTTGCCGCGTTGGCCAACGGGGCTGCAATCTTGGTCAGCGCCCGCTCAACTTCCTGTACTTCACGAGGGTCCGCGCTGATGGGATAGCGGGGCTCGACCAATTTGATGGTGACATCGATCAGGGCATTGAACCGCTGAACACCCAGGGTGCGCGGCAGCATGAATGCCGGCCGCAGCCCTGATACCTGCCGCGCAATCTGAAACCAGAGCGCGCGCGCGTTGGTGTCTCGCAACATGGGATTGCCCTTTCCGATAGCCAGGGTCGGGACTTCGAGGGCGAGCGGCGCCAAAGCCTCCGCGCCATCGAGCTTTTCCCACAACTCGAACGCACCCACATTCAGTACGCCCCGCACGTATTTGAGTTGAGTGACGAAATACATTGGCACCGGCGCGTCAAGTTCTTGCTTTTCCCACACCTTGCGCTTGTCGAAGCCGTAATCCCTCGGCTGCTTCATCAGACTCGCACCCGCCGACTGCCAGATGATCGTCGACAACTGCGCCAACGGGCCGCGTGCATCGGGATGAGTGAGCAAGAGATCCCATAGTTTGTCTGTCATCGCACGCTTGGCCTGAGCGGGAGCCTGCTTTTGATACGCCGCCAACAACTGTTGCTCTTGTGGCGAAGCATCCTTTACAGCGTTGAGGACGGTGCATGAGAGGTAAGCCCGATCCACGAGTTTCTTCGCGAGGTACAGGCGAACCAATTCATGGAGTGGACGCGCCATGCCATCAGGGTTCAGCTGTACCAGGCGCTGCCAGGTCAAGACCGCGTCGTCGATGGCCGCCGGATTCTTGCTGAGCAAATCTGCGAGCACCTCAAGCAAGGCGCTGTCGTTTGGGGTCATCTTCGCGAGGACCATGTATGCCTGCGTTGCCCCTTCAAGGTTTTTCAGTTTAAACCGATACAGATCCCCCAGGTTCTTCCACAGAACACCCTTGATGCCACGCGACTCCGACTGTGGAAGTCGCTTGAGCATCGCAATGTAATTCTCTTCCAGACCAACCCAGTTATTCGTCGACGAAAGCGCCGACTCGATGGACTCGAAGGCCTTGACGAAGGTCGGATCGAGATCGAGAGCTGCATTGAAGTACTGAACAGCGCGGGAGTCGTTCTTCAGTTCGTCGCGCCAGACTTCTCCCAGCGTCTGGTTCAACCTTACACGAGCCTTCTCGTCAGGTTCAATGCGAACCAACTCCTCAAGAATCTCAACCGCCCGGGGACCTTGCCTCGTCTGCCGATAGAGCTGCAGCAAGGCCTGCAAGATGTCCCGGTCGCCTGGGCGCTGCCGGTTCGCATCTTCGTAGGCATCAATGGCTCGATAAGGGTCGTCAAGTTCACTCTTGGCCAGCCGCCCGATCTCGACCAGCAAGAGCACTCGCTCGTCACCGGTAACCTGACCCACAAGGCGCATCATCGCTTCATATGCGTCCTCGAAGCGCTGCTCCCCTTCGTACACCGTCGCCAAAAGCCGCAAGGAGGGAGCATGGTTTGAGTCGAGTTCAAGAGCCTTCTCGAGGTTTTTGATGGCCCGATCGCTCTGCACCAGCTTGTGATTCAAATCCGCAAGTTGCTGGTAATAATCAACGATCTCCGCATCGGTCAGCCCGTCGCGATGGTGGATGAGGATGGCCTGATAAATTTTCGACGCGTCATCCCAGCGTCCCGCTCGAGACAAGGCAGCGCCGAGCCCCTCAAGTGCCGGCAGATAAGTAGAGTCGATTTCGTAGGCGCGCTGATAGTTCTTGAGCGCTTTTTGTTCCTTTTGGAGCTTTTCGCAAACATACCCCAGGCGATAATGCTGGCGGCACAGCTCCACTCCATCGGTATTTGGATCGAGGCGTTCAACAATAATATCGAGCAGCTGCTCAGCGCGATTCCATATCTCGTCGCGGAAACAGATATCAGCCAGCGGACGGGCTGCCGGCAAATGGTCGTACTGCAGGGCCAGCGCCTTCTCAAACTCAGCCGACGCACCGTCGAGGTCCGACAACGTATGTTGAAGAAAGACTCCTGTTGCCGTGTGCACCGACGTTCGCTCGGCCTCATCCTTCGTATACTGGGCCTCGGCACGCAGCCACTTGAGGTGCTCTTGGTGCTCGTGACGAGCGGCGGCAATGTCTTTCAGCGCCTGAATCGAAGGCAAATGAGACGGTTCAATGTGCAACGCAGCGCGATAGGCGATTACCGCGTTGCCTTGGTCAAGCAGCATGTCCTCGTTGATCTTGCCAATGCGATAATATGTTTCGACTGCCTCGGGTGATGCGCCCTTGAGTTGCGCCTCGCGCTGGAGTTTCTCGAGGGCGTTGAACCAATTTCCGCTCTTCTCGTACAGGGAACCCAGGGCGTGGATCGCGTCTTGAGACGCTGGGTCGAAATCAAGAGCTGCGTTGTAGACAGCCTCAGCCTTGTCGGTCCGACCTAGTTCTCTCGCGTAGACCTCGCCCATGGAGAGATAAATAGAGACAATGTCTTTCGGCTCGCGAGTGAGCGTGATGTGCAGTTCGTAGGCCTGCACCAACAACTCCCACTCCTGCAGCGCGCGGAGCAGGCGTTCCAGCTGCCTCACGGCCGGCACATTCTGGGGGTCAACCTGAAGCACACGCTCGTGAGCGTTTGCTGCCGAACGCAGGTCTTCAAAACTCTCTTCGTAGGTAGCCGCAATCTTGCCCAGGATGCGGACGGCCTCCTCCGCGGTCGGCGCCAACTGAACCATCCGCTCGAAGACCTTCAGAAGCTCTTCGGGCCGATTGAGGGCGGTGAACAGCCGTTCCATCGCTTTGAGAGCAAGCAGGTGACTGCCATCCTCATCGAGAATGGTCCGATAGACAGCGATGGCCTGGTCGGGATTCTCGAGCTGCTGTTCACAGATCCCTGCGATGCGATATCGAATGGC
>CAJBHN010000067.1 GCA_903952805.1 uncultured Myxococcales bacterium
CGGCCAAGTATCTGTCCGAGATGCTCGGGCGCCGGACCGATGTGCATGTCGAGTTGTTGTCCGAAGAGAATTACTTCGTGTTTCAGCCGTTATTGCCCGAGGTGGCCGCCGGCGGCGTCAGCCCCAATCACGTCGTCAATCCCGTGCGTGACATCATTCCCCGGGCCCAGTTTCGCTGGTCGAAGGTCCAGCACGTCGACGTCGCCAATCAGACCGTCTACGCCCTGCAGGGCGAGGGGAAGGAATTGGTCGCGGTTCCCTATGATCACCTGGTCTTTGCACTGGGCAAAGTCAGTGATTTCTCCAGCATGCCCGGCGTGGCCCAGCATGCGCTGGCAATGAAAGACCTGTCGGACGCCTTCAAGCTCCGCAATCATGTCTACCGCTGTCTGGAATTGGCCGACGTCGAGGATGAAGCGGACGAAAAAGCCGCCCTGCTGACCTTTGTCGTCGCCGGCGGCGGCTTCTCCGGTGTCGAGACGATCGGTGAATTGTCCGAGATGCTGCACAAGGTCAGCAAGCATTTCAAGAACATCGACCCGAGCGAATTCCGCCTGGTCTTGGTGCATTCCCGCGACAGCCTGTTGGCCGAAATGCCCGCCAAATTGGGAGTGGCCGCCGGCGAAATCCTCAAGCAGCGCGGCATTGAGTTGGTGATGGGGGCTCGAGTCAAGGCGGCCTCGCCGCTGGCGGTCTATTTGAATACCGGCATGGTGCTGCCGACCCGCACCTTCGTCTGCACCGTCGGCAATGCCCCCAATCCGGTCTGTAAAACCATCCTGCAGGACAAGGGTTTCGTCGAGGGCAAGGTCGGCGGCCGCGGCGTCGGCGTTTTCGAGACCAATCTGGAATTGCAGTGTACCGGCCAGACCCGCTATTGGGCCGTCGGTGATTGTGCCGGCGTGCCCATGCCCGACAAACCCGACGAGATGTGCCCCGCCACCGCCCAATTCGCCATCCGCCAGGGCAAGACCGCCGCCCACAATATCCTGGCGGCCATCGACAACCGTCCCGCGCGCAAACAGTTTGCCTTCAAGGGCCTCGGCACGCTGGCCTCGCTCGGCAAGCGCTCGGCCGTCGCCGACATGATGGGCATCCACTTGCAGGGCTTCATCGCCTGGTTTGCGTGGCGGACCATTTATTTGTCCAAGTTGCCCGGCATGATTCGTCGGTTGCGCGTGACCATTGACTGGACGATCGACCTGTTTTTCCCCCGTGACATCACCCAGATGCAGGCCGATGTGCAGCCCCAAATGCGGATGGCCCACTATGAGCCGGGGGAAATGATCATCAAGAAACGCGAAATCGGGCGCGAACTCTACGTCATCCAAAGCGGCGACGTCGAGGTCGTCGCCGACGGCACGCTGGTGGCGACGCTGCACAAGGGCGAGGTCTTTGGTGAAAAGGCCCTGCTGACCGACGCGCCACGCACCGCCAACGTGCGGGCCAAGACCGCGGTCGATGTCTTGGTGCTGACGCGGGCGGGTTTTTCGGCCCTGGTGTCGCAATTCCAGCCGATGGAGACCTTTTTCGGCGAGCTCATGCACCAGCGCTATCCCGAACTTGTGCCCCAACAAGACGCCCTGCGGGCCCTGATCGCGGCGGCGTCGGCCGAAGCCCACGCGGTGCGCGCCGCCAACCTGCCTGCGTCGTCGTCGTCGTCGTCGGCCTGAGCCGGCGGGCAGGGCGGGGGTCCTGCAGGCATAGGCCGGCTATTTGACCTCGAAGCGCGACAGGGACAGGCCCTTTTTCTCGAGCCGTCGCATGAGGTCGCCCTTGCTCGCTTCCAACAGATTCTTCTCGCTGGCGCCGATGCCCGAAAACGACAACGCCACCTTGCCGTTTTCGGCTGAGATCTTCAGGAAGCCGCCCTTCAAGGGGCCATCCTTCAGCTCGATCTGGAATTCCTTCAGGCCCTTTTCGGTGACCGCCAGGTAGACCGTCGACACCAGCTTTTCGAGCAATTCGGGGGGAATCTGTTTGACCGGTTGGGCCGTCTTGGCGCCCTGAACGGCCTGGGGCTGTTGGGCGGCCTTTTTGACGGCGGCGGCGGCGGCGGCGGCGCCATCGTCTTTGGGTTGCTCGTCGGAACCCTTGTGCTGGTCTTGACCGATGGCGGCGTTGGGGCGTTGCCCTTCGCGGGCCTCCACGCGGGCCAATTCGGATTCACGGTCTTTCTTGGATTCGACCTTGGCCTGCAGGACCTCGTTGCGGTCGTCGCGCTCGACGCGGTCTTTCTGTTTGCCCGTGTCCCTGGTGGTGACGCGGCCCTGGTCGGCCGTCGACGACTTGTGCTGCGCCTGTTCGAGGCTGCCCTGAAATGTCTTGGCGGTCTCGACGAGCTTGCTCTGTTGGGCGCCGCCGGCGCGAGCCATCAACGCGGTGCGGGCGAGGTCGGGGCCTTTGGCGTCGCCGCTCTTGGCCTGCTGCTGCTGCTGACCCGTCTTGGCCGAGGCGTCGCGCGCACTCTTTTGGTTTTGCATCAGCTTGCCAAAGGCCTGGCGGTCGGCTGATTGGGTCTTGTCGTCCCGCACCCGTTTGTCGGTCTCGTGTTGGACCCGCTCGGCCTCGCGGGACGCCGACGATTGTTCACCTTCCACGCGCGACATGAGAAACCTCGTTGCTGGTGTATCGGCGGCGTCGGCCCCGGCGTCCTGTCTGGCCGACCCGGCTCATCACGCCCCCGTCAGGGGCAGACCGTGCGGGTGTTCAGCCGGTAGCGGTTTTGGGCGCCGCTGACCCCGCCAAAGACCCGCAGAACCACCTTGGTCGCGTTTTGGGCGACATGGGCGATGGTCTCGGTGTCGGTGACCGACAGGGAGCTGCCGATGACCGCTCCGCTGGTGTTGAGCAGTTGCAGGTCGATGTCGCCGTCGACGTCGCGAAACGAGGCGGTGAACGTCGTGGTGCAGCCTGCCTGCGGCGTCACGCTGAAGAAGTCGTCGTCGACACCGCAGGCCGCTCCCAGGATTTCGTCGTCTGCGCCGATGGTGGCGGCGCTCTGGCGGGTGTCGTTGTTTTCGAAGGGGTCATCGCCGGGGCAGGTCAGGTCGCCCAGGCAGATCTCGTCGACGGTGATGCGGTAGGCGTTGCCCGCGTTGACGTCGGCGCCGTTGAACAAAAAGGCCCGCGCCACCACCGCGCCGGGATCCAGCACCCGCACGATGCGCTCGACGTCGTTGGTGCTCGCCGACGACGAAAGGACGGTTTGCGGATCGGCGATGGACACCACCTGCAGGTCGATGTCGCCGCGGGCATGGGCGAAGGTGGCCTGGACGTCGGCCATGCAGCCCGCCTGCACGGGCAGGCGGTAGAAGTCTGCGTCGTTGCCGCAGGCGGCGCCGTTGCCGGGGACGCCGCGCACGAGGCTGCTGCTGGCGGTGGCGGCGCTGTCGTTGTCTTCGGCGGCGTCGTCGGCGGGGCAGACGATGTCGGTGCCGCAGGAGACGCCGACGGTGAGGCGGTAGGCGGTGTCGTCGTTGGCGCCGCCGCGCACCCGAACGCCGTAGCGGCCAGCGGCGGGCACCCGGACGTTCAACGCCTCGCGGGGGCCAACGCCGGTGCCGGCGCCGACGAGGGCGCCGCCGTCGAGGTTGACGACGACGAGGTCGAGGTCGGCGAGGTTGGCGCCTTCGCCTTCGCCTTCGCCTTCGCCGGCCACGTCGTCGACGAGCTCCAGCAAGGCCGACACGGCGCAGCCGTCGGCGACGTCGAGGCCGTACCAGTCGTCGTCGCCGCCGCAGAAGCGGGCGGTGGTGTCACCGGGGACGATGGCGGTGGCGGTGGCGGTGGTGTCGTTGTCTTCGAGGTCGTCGTCGACGCAGGGCGGGGGCGGATCGACCTCGACGCCGGCGTCGACCACGACGAAGCGCGGATCGGGCGGGATGCCTTCGCCTTCGCCCTCATCGCCGGTGCCGGCGTCGTCGGCCGGAGGACAGGCCACGACGAGCGCGAGAGAGCCCATGATCAGGCCAGCGACACCAACGAGAGAGCCTCGAACATGCATGCCCCGATGCTAGCGGGCTTTGGCCGGCGACAGGTGCCGGCACCCGTCGGCGAACAATCTGGCGCGACAGCGGACACCCGTCCGGCCAATGACCTGACTTGTCCGGCTTGTCCGGCGTCCCGTGTCCGCAGCCGACGGGTGTCCGGCCCAGCGGATCGCTGCCAGACGCCGCGTTCATCGTCGACGGGCGCTGGCACGGCTCTGGCTTCACGGCTGTGGGTGCAGGTCATCCTGCGCGTGGGGGAGTCTCTTGGTGTCGCAACAATCCCTTCGGGGCAATCAATGGCGTGGGGTCGCCGGCGACGACGTCGTGCTCCGCGCGACCGCCGGTGACAGCCCGGTGGGGGCCGGCGCCGCCTGGCTGGCCGTGGTCCTTGACGACCAACGTCGACAACACGCCCGGCCGTTGACCGTGTGGTGCGCTGGCGCCGGTGGCCTGGCCGAGCCGTTGACGGTGGCGCTGCTGGCCCACGCCTCCGCGTGTGACGTCGACATCGTGGCCACCGACATCGCTCCCGCCGCCCTGCGCGACATTCGCCATGGGGCCATCGCCGGGTCGCGCTTGCGCCTGCCCCGATCCATCACCAACGGCAGGCTCACCGCCGACGACGACGGCCATCGCCCCGTCCGGGCCATCGCCGACAGCATCCGCTGCGCGCAAGGCGATGTGCGCGACGTCCCGGGCGGACAGCCATTTGACGTCGTCATCTGTCGCGACGTGCTGCACCATTACCAACCGGCGGTCGCCCGCACGATGCTCGATGTGCTGATCGGTGCATGCGGCGCCCAGGGTCTGGTCGTCATCAGCGGTGTCGACGCCCTGGCTGCTGGCTGGCCCTTGTCGGGCAGCGGTGCCGTGTTTCTGCGCGGTGGTACCGGTGAGGTGGTCGCTCTCGACATTGACGCCTTCACCGACGGCGACGCCCACGCCGTGTTGCGGCTGGCGGCATTGACCGACGATACCGTCGAGATTCGACGACGTCAGAGCCGACTGCTGACCTTCACGGGTCATGCCGAGGCCGTCGCCGAGGCCCGCTTGGTGGCGGCGGCGCTCGCGGTGGCCGCCGGCCAGCTGGAGCACGCCGAGTCGTTGCTCAACGGTGCGGTGCCTCCCCTCCTCGAGAGCGACCGCAGCACGCTGTCGGCGGCGGTCGCCGTGTTGCACGGGCGTCCCCAGGAGGCGCGGGTACGCCTGGCGCAGGCGTCGACGTCGTCCTGGTTGGCGCCCTTCGTGATGGGCCAGGTGCTGCAACGGCTGCACCGTCCCCTCGACGCCCAGCCCTTCTTCCGCGTCGCCAGCAAACGCCTCGACGGCCCTGGCAGCGCGCCGGTCGCCGTCGCCTTCCTGCCATCGTGTGGTCCCGATGAGGCCCGCGCCATCTGTGCCGGTGCCCTCCGCCGCGTAGGTGCTTGGCACGGGCTGTGAAATCCATTCCGCATGGGCCAACAAGCGGACACTCCAGACCTGGTCGCCGACCAATTCCCCGACGGGAGTCGTGTGTCCAGGTTCAGGCGGGACGAAGCAAAAGGGCCGGCCCTCGTTCCGCTCCTCGTGCCGCGCCTGGTGCCCCGCATCCGGGTGGTCGCTGACGAGGTCGATATGACCAGGGTTGTCGTCGTGTCGGCGTGCACGCTGGTCCACTTCCGTCTGCGCCGTGAACTGGCGCCCCGAGGCTTCGTCGTCGTCAACGTGCTCGCCGGCGCCGGCGCCGTCCGCGCCGTCACCGATGCCGAGGCCGATGTCGTCCTCGTCGACGCCGGCAGCAACACCCCCACCGGGCGCTTCATCGTCAAGAGCTTGAAGCAAGAGCCAGCCCTCCAGCGCACCCCCGTGCTCTTCCTCGACGACCGCCCCCACTCCGCCGACGACGGCCGCCAACTGCTGCGCGACGGCGCCGATGGCGTGGTGTCCCGCAGCGACGACTTCGACGCCCTCGCCGCCACCGTCACCCTCCACCTCCGACGCTGACTGCGCGCCTGTCGGAGGCTGTCGGTTCATGTAGGTGCAACCCCCACGCCCTCGCGGCCCGCCCCTGCCGGAGCGTCGCGAGAAGACCTTGATTTTCTTGAGAGATCCGTCCACGCTACCTGACCCCCTGCACAAATGGACAGGGTGCAACGGCGGAGTAGGTATGGAGCCTGAGAGCCACCCGCAGCCCACCCGCAGCCTGCTCCCCCTGCTGCAGCAGCGCTTTGGGCACCCGGCGTTTCGGGCCCACCAACAGCAGATTTGCCAAACCGTCGCCGACGGCTTCGATGCCCTCGTCGTCATGCCAACGGGCGCTGGCAAATCCCTCTGCTACCAATTGCCGGGGCTGGCCCGCCGGGTCGACGCCCCCGGCAGCTGCGTCGTCGTCGTCAGCCCGTTGATTGCCCTGATGGATGATCAAGCCGACAAGCTGTTGGCCCAGGGGTTCAAGGCGGCGCGCATCCATTCGGGCTGCGACCGCGAGGCCTCGCGCGAAGCCTGTCGACAATATCTGCGGGGCGAGCTCGATTTCTTGTTCTTTGCCCCCGAGCGTTTGGCGGTGCCGGGTTTTCCCGAAATGCTCGCCAAACGTACGCCGGCCCTGGTCGCCATCGACGAAGCCCACTGCATTTCCCATTGGGGCCATGATTTTCGTCCCGAATATCGCATGCTCGGTGAGCGCCTGCCGTTGTTGCGCCCCGCTCCCGTCATCGCCCTGACCGCCACCGCGACGCCGGCGGTCCAAGACGACATCGTCGAACTGCTGGGCCTGGGGCAGGTTGGCAAACTCCCCCATCGCTTCATCCACGGCTTTCGTCGGGAAAACCTGGCCCTCGAAGTCGTCGACTGCGCCCCCACCCAGCGCCGGGGCCTGGCCGCCGCCGCCGTCGAAGACCCCGCCCATCGCCCCGCGATTCTCTATGCGCCCACCCGCAAGGAGGCCGAGGAAATCGCCGAGGAATTCGCCGCCGAAGGCCTCGCCTGCGCCGCCTATCACGCCGGCCTCGCCCCCAAGATCCGCGAATCGGTCCAGACGGCCTTCTTGAAGGGCGGCCTCGAAGTCGTCGTCGCCACCATCGCCTTTGGCATGGGGGTCGACAAACCAAATGTCCGCACCGTGGTGCATTTGTCGCTGCCCCAATCCCTGGAAGCCTATTCCCAGGAGGTCGGCCGCGCCGGCCGCGACGGCCAACCCAGCCGCGCCCTGTTGTTGGGCTCGCTGGTCGACACCAAAATGCACGGTTTTTTCGTCGAGCGTGATTACCCCGAGAGTCGGGTCCTGGGGCGCCTGTGGCGGGCCCTCGACACCGACACCGCCGAGGACGAAAGCATCATCCAGAAACGCTCGGGTCTGGATGCCGACGATTTCCACAAAGCGCTGGAGAAACTGTGGATCCACGGCGGCGCCGTCGGCGTCGGCAGCCAATGGCGTCGGGGGCATGACACATGGGAAAAACCCTATTTGGCCCAGCGCAAACACAAGGAACAGCAAATCGCCGGCATGAGCCGCTTCCTCGACGACAAGGGCTGTCGCCAATTGGCGTTGTTGCGACATTTCGGCGACGTCGACGGCAAGGGGGCCTGCGGCATTTGCGACGCCTGCGATCCCCAATCCTGCCGATTGCGCCAAAGCCGCGCGGTCACCGACGACGAAAAGCGCATGGTGGGCGCCATCGAATCGCGGCTGCGAACCGCGGGTCAGCGCGGCATGGGCACCGGCAAACTCTACGGCGAAAGCCTGGAGCCCAAGGGCATCGACCGACGGTCATTTGAGCATTTGTTGGCGGCCCTGGTGCGGGCCGGACGCGTGCGCATTGAGGAGCGTTCCTTCGACAACGATCAGGGCGAACGGGTCCGCTACCAAAGCGCGAGTCTGGTGGCGGATGCCAAAGACGCCGGCGATATGTCGCTGTTTGTGTCGGCCCGTGCCGACGCCGCCGGCAGCAAGGGCGCCAAAAAGGCGAGCACCACCCGTCGCGCCAAGCCCGCCGCCGCCGCCGCCCCAACCCGGGGTCGCAGCCGCAGCGACGACGACGACCAGCACGACCAGAGCGACGCCGACCCCCAGCTGATGGCAAGGCTGAAGGCCTGGCGCCTCCAAGAAGCCCAGCGCAAGAAGGCGCCCGCGTTCACCATCTTTTCCGACCGGGTCCTGCTCGCCCTGTCAGCGTTGCCGCCCCGCTCGTTGGAGGCCTTGGCGGCGGTCCCGGGCATTTCCAAGCGGCTGGTCACCTCCCATGGCCGCAGCATTCTGGCGGTCATCGCCGCCGACGGCGACGTGGATTGAGATCCGGCGGGGCGGCAGGCCACATCAATCGCCACAGCTGATATCGCCACCGACTTCCGAAACATCAATGATGCCGTCGGCGTTGCCGTCGACGAAGGCGCCATTGTCGATGCAGACGCCGTCGTTGCCGTCGACATCGACCGCGCCCTGGATGCGGTTTTGCACCAAGACCACGCTGTTGCTCGTCACCGTCAGCTCCCCAAAGACATCCGAGCCAGCCAAAACCCCATTGTTGCCGGATATGCGCACCGTGCCGGTGACCCGGACGAAGACTGCGGCCACATCGTTGTTGGGCAGGGTCAGGTTGCCGTCGATGGTCAGCCCGCGCAGGCGCACAGTGTTGCCGGCGACGACGACATCGCCATGCAGCACCGTTTCGTCGACCCCATTGCCATAGACGGCGACGTTGTTGCCATCGATGACCAGGTCGGCGTCAATCGCTATGCCGTCGGTGCCCATATCAAACGTGATGGTCGTGTTGTTTTCGTTTTGCGGCACCATAATGGTGCCGTTGTCATTGACGACGACCGAGTGATGGCCATTTGCATCTGGCGGATAGCAGACCACCAGCACCACATCGCCATCAGCCAGCACAACGTCGTAGGGACCGTCGTCACGCTCGCAAAAGGTCCCCGACCGGTCGGGATGCAGGCAGTGGTCGCCCATCAAAATGCAATCGTTGGGCCCCAACGGTGGTGTGGAGCCCCGAATCGACACACCGTCGGCGGCGGTACCCACGACGCTGGGCCGACCCTCACGATAGGGTGATTGCACGTCACCCATTGGTACAAAGCGCCGTTGCTCGCACGCCGTCGACAGAGCGAGATTGATGGCAATGGTTGCAGAAATGGCCATGGTCAAGCGATGCACGGGACCTCCGGGGCCAGGAATACCCATACCCAACGCACGATATGCGCCACCGCTTCGCCGCGCTGGTGCGCGATCGCATGGCCGGATGACGTGCATTTTGCCCCGCCGCCGCGCCTTCGCACCCGCAGCCCTGATGGGCCCATGGCAGGAATGTGAGCGGCGGGGTGAATGGTCGAGTCCTTGCTTGCCAATCTGCTTCTTGCGACATTGATAATCGCAAGACCTATTCGTATTCGGAGGAAGCCGGCGCCAGACTCGATGTCAACTTGACAAAAGCGCAAGCCGTTCTTAGTGTGATGTTGTGACCGAGACGAAAGCACTCCAGCTCATTGCCGCGGCGCTCGCCGCGGGCCGGGTGGAGTTCACCTACCATGCACTCAATGAGTCGATGCCTGATCGCGGACTCTCGGTGACCGATGTCCTCGGTGCGTTGGAAACCGCGGCAGCGGGTGAACCACAGAACGACGAAGGCACAAAGTGGAAGGTTTACGGACGGCTTTTGAACGATGAAGAACTCGCTGTTGTCGTTCGAATTCGTGAACAACGAATTATTGTTATCATTACGGCACACGCCCCTCCTTGAAAGTGATGTCATCCATGCAGACATCGATCATGAAGCCAATCACTCGTAAGGTTGCGGGACGCACGTACAGCGTCGCGGTTCCATTTGTCGAGACCGACGACGGTCTCACCTGCTCGCTGGAAAACGCGCAAGCAGCGGAACTCTCCATCGCCGCCGCAATCGCGGAAGGACCGCCGAGCGCAGAAGGCTTTGCGTTTATCCGGAAGGCGCTCGGCTTCACGGCCGCGCGGCTCGGCGAATTGCTCGGCGTCCGCGCAGAGACCATCTCGCGGTGGGAGAACGATGCATCGTCATTCGACCGCGCCACGTGGCTTGCGCTCGGCGACCTTGCGCTTGAGCGAGCCGGCCTGAAGACGAGCACGCTCGCTCGGCTCGAGCGCCTTGCGAGGGGCGCCGATGCACCGAAGCATCAAGAACTCCACCTGGTGCACGCGCTCTGATCGCGACGCGCTGGCGCGCGCGAATGCGAACGTTGCATGTGCGCAAAGCTCTCCAGGGATTGGCCGCAAGCGGCCATCGCTTCCGGGTCAGTTTCCAGGGACCGCGCAAGCGAGGTCCCCCTGCAGCTGCCGCAAATGCCTCTCGTTCGCAGTTTCCGGAGTTGGATTCGACGTCCCTGCCTCCGACCGGTAGGCTTCTGCAGCGCTTTGACCTCGGAAGAAACGACATGGAGTTGTCCTTGAAGAAATCCATATCTGGGCTTACTCTCACCGGCCTTTTTGTCGTGTTGCCATCCTGTTCGTCCGATCCATGCGGTGGACAATGCAATCCAGCTACCGAATTCTGCGCGGCCCAAGCATCGTGCGCCTTTATTCCCTTTGAAGGTCCAGCGAGCGGAACATGTGTATCCCTTCCAGAAGAATGTATTGGCGCTGACGCGACCTGCGAGTGCTTTGCATGCAGCCGATCGCCTGAATGCCTCTCCGGGATAAATTCTGAGTGCATTGAAGAACAAGGAGTGGCGCTTGTTTTGCAGTCCGGTTGTGAGTAGGAACGGGTGATGTCGGTCTTTTGGCGCGATCGATTGATGAAGCCCAACTCAGAGATGGCACTGGTCCGAACAACTCCGACGGTTGCTGCAGCACATTCCGCCACGCGGATTTGTCCGTATTCGGAGCAGCGGTTTCCTCGCCAACACCGTGAAACGCGACCGCCTCACCGCCATCCGCGAGGCCTTCGGCGTCACCGCCCCGCCGACGCCGCCGGCCAAGGCGCCACCGCCGCCGTGCCCCCACTGCGGCGCCACCTTCGTGCAGCGGTTCGAAGTGCTGCCGCGCGTGCCGCTCCAATCCCTGCTCAGGAGGCCCGACACCTCATGAAACGCCAACGCAGTCCAGGCAGGCGTCGCCCTCGTCACCGACGTGGGGTAGGGGTCCTGTTGCCGAAGCGCCAATGCCAGCACCAAAAGGCATGCGGGCAGCGCGCACGCGGCACCGGGCGCCGGCCAACGCGGCTGCATTTCGGGGCAGGTTCCGGCGAGAATCCCCATAGCGGGGCGCGGTTTCGTTCAACGAGTGTTCTTGCCGACCTGGCCCCTTGACACCATCGGGGGGAGCTTGACACTGGCTCGGGGGCTACGTCGGCAAGAAGCCTCTTCGTTCGTTGGCAAGAAGTCTCTTCGTTCGTTGGCAAAAAGCCTCTTCGTACGTCGGCAAGAAGCCTCTTCGTTCGTCGGCAAGAAGCCTCTTCGTTCGATGATTGGGAACCCGCCGATCCGCGCTTGCATTGATTCACCATCCCGGTGTACCGTTTTCACCAGTGATCAATCGGGTCCAGCTTTCATCACAGGCCCAGAAGGACCTCCGCCAGGTCCCACACCCAATCCTGACGAAGTTTCGCGCCTGGGTGGACGACATTGAGGAAGCCGGACTCGAGGCGGCTCGAAGGCGCCCCGGCTACCACGATGAACCCCTCAAGGGTCAGCGAAAGGGTCAGCGCTCCGTGCGGCTGAATCGTGCGTGGCGAGCAATCTATGTCATTGCGACAGACGGCTCCGTCGAGCTCGTCCGCGTGGAAGAGGTCAACAAACATGACTACTAGCCGCCGCTCCGAAACCGCTGCATTCCTCGACAAGCTTGCCGGAACTCCGCTCACCCTCGGTGGACTACTTCAGGCGATTCGTGAGGCAGACGAGCTTCCCCAGATGGAGCTTGCTCGTCGCCTCGGTATTTCGAAATCCCACCTCTGTGACATTGAGAAAGGCCGGAAGGCGCTCAGCCCTGAACGTGCCGCGCGTTTTGCCAAGGAACTGGGCTTCAGTGAGGAGCAGTTCGTGCGTCTTGCACTGCAGCAGCTTGTTGAAGACGCCGGTCTGGCCTTCCGAGTCAGCCTCGACCCTGTGAGCACATCCCGTAAGAGTCACCGGAAATCGGCAGCCTGATGAAGACCCGACAATCATCGGACAAAGCTTGTGCGGAGCGAAGAGGAAATGGCGTGTCATCCAGCGGGGACGGTACCCACGACGCTGGGCCGACGTTTGAAGAACCCATCCGTACCAAACCACTCGACAGCCACACCTGACTTCGCCATACTTTCCACTATATAGTCCGGTTTGCGCTGGGCCAGTATATAGTAACACCTTCCCCGGACGACATATGCCCTCCCTCCGCTTGCTCGTGGTCGGTGCCTCCCAGGGCGCCGGTGCGCTCACGGTCTCGACCGCCCTGGCGCGCGGCCACCAGGTCACCGCGTTCGCGCGCAGCCCCCAGAAGCTCACGATTGAGCATGCGTCGCTCACGAAGCGAGCGGGGAGCTTTCACGATGCCGCCGCCGTGGATGCCGCGGTGGTGGGGCACGACGCCGTCATCATCACCGCCCATTCGTCGCTCGCGGGGTTCAAGGAGAACCCGACCTACGTCTCGGCGGGCATCGCGCTTGTGATCGAGGCGATGAAGCGCCACCGGGTGCCGCGGTTGGTCGTGGTCAGCGCGCTGGGGACAGGTGAGAGCCGCGTGCTGCTGGGCTGGTTCATCCGGACCATGATGAAGGATCGCCTCCTCAAACTGCCGTCGCAGGAGCACGAGCGGAAGGAGGCCCTGACGCGGGCGTCCGGTCTGGAGTGGGTCATCGCGCGCCCCGGTCGCCTCACGAATGGGCCGGCGCGCGGCCGCTACGTCAAGCGGGCGGAGATCTCCCCCGTCCCCGGCTCGATCTCCCGGGCGGACGTGGCGGATTTCCTGGTCACCGCCGCGGACTCGGACGCCTGGGTGGGCAAGGCCGTGCTGCTCGGCGGATGAGCGCGGAGGTCGGCGAGCAGCTGCGGGCGTTGCCGGCGGAACTGCGGGGGTGGCCCGGTGCCCCGAGCCGGCGTACACGCCCGCGCCTCCGGCCACGGACGGCGTCAACAGACCTCTACGAGAAGCAAGGATTCCGATGCCTTTTGCTTTTGATGCGGCAATAGTGTTGGTGCCATAGGCCTTCTTCTCCGAGGAGGACGGAGTCCCGGCCATTGAACTCGAAGACTTTGAGAGCGAGGGCACGGTCATCGATATCCTCAGCGGCGAGTTTGCCCATGAGTACGAGGTTCTTCCCGCCCTGCGCTCGCCCGAGCGATTCGCAAATACGACGGATTCCAACTATGAAAATTGGCGTGTTCATCAGCAGCGAATGTGGAGGAACTTCCCGGAAAATCTGGTCCATCGCGCACAGTCCCGGACCAACGCAAAAAGAAACAGCCACCCGCGGGCGAGACGACATGATGGGCACGTGATACGCATGCTCGCATGAAATACCGCAACCTCGGTTCCGCTGGCGTCAAGGTCTCCACCCTGTGCCTGGGGGCGATGACCTTCGGCGAGGCTGACGAGACGTCGTTCATGCACAAGGTCGGCTCCGACGAGGCCACCGCCCATGCGGTGTTGGACCGGGCGCTGGAAAAGGGCATCAATTTCGTCGACACCGCCGACGTCTACGGCCAGGACGGGCTGTCGGAGCGCGTCGTCGGCAACTGGTTTGAGCGCCGCAAGACCCGCGACCAGATCGTGTTGGCGACCAAATTCCGATTCACGATGGGCAGCGGTCCCAACCGGAGCGGAGCCTCCCGCTATCGCATTGTCCGTTGCGTTGAAGACTCCCTCCGCCGTTTGAAGACCGACCGCATCGACCTCTTCCAAATCCATATGCAGGATATCACCGTCGGCGAGGACGAAACCCTGCGGGCTCTCGACGACCTCGTGCGCGCCGGAAAGGTTGTGTATATCGGCTGCTCCAACTACGCCGCCTATCGCCTCATGAGCAGCATATGGACCGCGCGCACCGGGCATCTGACGCCATTTGTGACCCTGCAGGCCCAATACAGCCTGGTATCTCGCGATATTGAGCGCGAGCACGTCCCGCTGTGTCGAGAAACCGGCCTGGGCATTTTGCCGTGGTCGCCGTTGGCGGGCGGTTTCCTGACCGGGAAATTCGAACGGGGCGTGGCACCCGCGCCCGGGTCACGCCTCGCCGAGAGGGCCGACCGGCTCAAGCGCTACGACACTCCCCGCAATTGGGCCATCATCGACGCCGTGCGCAGCGTGGCCGCCGAAGCCAACGCCACCCCGTCGGCGGTCAGCCTCGCCTGGCTGTTGTCCCGCCCGCAGGTCAGCTCGGTCATCTTTGGTGCCCGCACCGTGGCCCAGCTCGACGACAACCTCGCCGCTGTCGACCTCGAACTCAGCCCTCGCCAATTGGAATCGCTGGACAAGGCGTCGGCTTTCGAACTCGGCTATCCCTATGATTTCATCCGGGGGATTCAGCCGAGCTGGTGAGCGGACCCTGCGAGCCTGCGGACGGCGCGACGCGGCCGATGGCGATCGTACCCCCAGGGGTGGGAATCGACTATTTCATGATCTGCCGCCGGTCGACGCTGCCGATCCGGTGCTTAATGGTACCGGGTGATCAGGAAAAGGCGTCCATGGGGGAAGCCTTGCCGAACCGCGAGGAGTCATTTCATGACCAAGGGCATCATGCATGTCCCGAGCTTTTACGATCGCATTCCCGAGGGGAGCGCGGAGCAGGCGCTGGAGGAATATCTGGGTTTTCTGCAGCGCCGCAATGGCTCCGTCGCCACCGACGGTGTCCTGCCGTTGCGCGAGAATTGGTTGAAGGAATCCCAGGGGTGGACCGCACGCCATGGCGGTATGGATGCGGCGGCGTTTGAAAATGGGTGGGTGGAATATCAGGACGATCCGAACGCGGATCGGGCATTGCTGGCATTGCTGGCATTTGTGAAGGCCAATGCCGGCGAGGCCTACGGGGTCGAGGCGGTCAGCAAAGCCCGCCATACCCGGCCCGCCATGGGGACGTTTGATATCGTCGAGCGCGTGCTCGGCAACGAGGAGAAATACCATACGCGCATCTTGCTGGGGGCCACCGCCCAGTTCGATATGCAACAGCCCACGGGAGCATGGCGACCGGCGCTGGCGTTGCGGGTCCTGATTGGGGCGTTGACCTGGTCACCCAAGGTGCTGTTTCATCCGGTGCTGCTGGGCGCGGAGATTTCCGGCCTGTTTACATTCAATTGGATGCTGCAGCGGGTAGGGGAGATTTTTCGCGACGAGCCGGCGGTGCGAGAATTGCTGGAGCAGCGTCTGATGGAGATTCTGGTCGACGAAATCGGCCACGTTGCCTTCAATCGTCTGGCGGTCGGCCCATTGGGGTTGGCGGCTGCCAAAGCGCTGGCGCCGCGGATTGCGTCGGCGGCGGCGCGAATCACCCCGGAGCTTGGTGCTTTGGGATGGAAGGAATCACTGACGGATTTCGATCACTTCGATGTTGCGTCTCTGCCCGAGGAGGCCCGTCGGCGAGCCTTCTTCGTTTGAGTTCGTCAGAGGTCGCGGGTGCCGGTGCCGCGCGCTGTGCCGACGCCCGTCAGGTCCGCTCGACGACGAGGGTGCCTGTCGTGCAGTGGGGACAGCGGATGTCGGTGGGGGCGGGGGCGTCGGTGTCGACGACCCGGCGGGCGGTGGCGGCGAGGTTCTCCGTGGAGGGCGACGAGCGCAAACGCTCGCCGGACATGGGATGGCGAGGTTCTTCGGCGAGGTCGGCAGCGGCGAGGAAGGTCGACAAGCTGAGGACATCGTCCATGTGACCACCACGTGTGACGTACTGGTTGAAGCGGTCCCGGCGCACACCCGCAGGCACGAGGCGCGGCACGGAAATCACGCGGCCGGTGTCGCTGCTCCAGTACGGGATTTGGTCCGCCACGAGGCCCATGACCCCGCTGCAGGGTCCCAGTTCGACGGCGTAGGCGTCCGAGGGGCAGCCACGGGTCTCGCAGCGCAGCAGCAGGGGCGTTGGCCGAAAGCCAGGGTCGGCAGCGGGGACGGTGTCGTCGATGAGGAGCTCCTCGTTTGACGTCTCGTTGGACGTCTCGTTTGACGACTCGTTTGACGACTCGTTTGACGACTCGTGTGACCTCTCGTGTGATGCCTCATGGCCACTGCCGCCATCGCCTCGTGTCGGGCTGTCGACGACGAGGCTGGCCCTTGCGCTGCTGACTGACCGGCGATCGTCGTCGTCGTTGGCTGCGGTTGGTGGGGTGCTGGCCCAGGTGGGGGGCGTGCTGGCGCTCCGGCCCATGAGGACTGGCAGGTCGCTCGTGTGCAGGTCCCATTCGATCGGATCGTCCTGCATCGACTCGTTGTCGTCGGAGATCTCGAAGTCCAGTTCCTGCTCGACGGTTGGTCGGTCCGCCCCGGTGGTCGTGGTCGTGGTCGTCGTCGTCGCCGTCCACGTCGGCGCACCATCCAGTGCCTTCACGGTCAAGGCCTCAGCTGCCGCCGGCTTCGGTGTCTGACCGCGGTCGACGAAGTGGCCAAAGGCCACCAGGTCGGTGGGCTCAAAGAGAATCTCGAGGCGCTTGGGTGGCGTGGCCACCGCCCGATAGACGCGACCCAGCAGCGCGAATTCCACCTCGGTGGCAGGGTGGACAATCAGCAACTGCAGCAGCGTGCCAGCGGTGTGCAAGACCGGCGTGAACAGCACCGTACCGCCCACGGCGACGTGGCTCTTCAGGTAGTCCTGCAGTCGTTCCAGCGTCTTCAACTTGATCAGGAACGACGGCATGTCCGGGCCGTGGACGGGGCCGGGGCCGTGGCCGGGGCCGGGGCCGGTCCCCGAGGACGACGGC
>CAJBHN010000068.1 GCA_903952805.1 uncultured Myxococcales bacterium
GCCGCGGCCGAGGGCCACGACCTTGCCGTTGACGCCGGCGGCGACAAGGACGTTGCGGGCCGCATCGGCGACCCGCTGGGTGATGCTCAGGCGGCGGAGACGCGGTTCCTGGTCGTCGGTGTGGGCTTCGATGCGGACGGTGGCGCCGGCAGCAATGCCCTTGGCCAGGGCCTGGAGGGCCGCGGAGGCTTCAGCGGTGAGGACATCGCCCTTGGCGGGATCAGCGATGAGTCGGGGCTCGCTCGCTGCTGTCGTCATCGGTGACGACGTCGACGCCGGCGCAACGCCGACCGTGGTGCGGACGTCTGGCGAGATGCCGACGTTGCCCAGGTGGTCCTCGACAATGGCTCGCAAGCGGATGGGGGTCCCGGCGGCCGGCAGGTCCTTGAGGGCGATGCGCTGGGGAGCACCGTCGACCACGACCTCATCGAGGCGGGCGCCGAGGGCGGCGTCGTCGTCGGCGAAGGTGGGCGCCTGTTGGCTGTCGGCAAAGACGCGGATGGTGGTGCGGCGCACGACGATGCCAGTGGGCACCGTGACCTCGACCTCGCCTTCGTCGAGGTGGAGATGCAGGCGCGTCGCCAACAGGCCGGCGGCATCGACGGCTACGCCGTCGACGAGCAGGCTGCCCCTGGCCAGGTCGACGTTGACGGGCACCGCCGCCAAGCCCGTGCGGGTGGCGGTGGACGAGGCGCCCCCGGGGAGCTGCACCAGACGCCAGCGACGGCCGGCCACCTCAAGCTCGACGACGATGGCGGTGTCTTGCTTGACCGATACCTGGCCAGCGAAGCTGCCGTCGGCTCCCACCGTGAGGGCGGTGCCGTTGGCGGTGATCCGTGGTGCCGTCGTCGTCTTCGGCAGGGCCACGACCTGGTCGAGGGGGGGGACCACACGGGTCGGGGAGGGCAGCACCACCTCGATACGGCGGTTGCGCTGGCGGTCCTTGTGGCGACCATTTGGATACAGGGGCTCAGCATCGCCCTTGCCGACGGCGACGACGTGTTCAGCGGCGAGACCGGCGCGAACCAGGGCCTGACGGGCCCCCTCGGCGCGTGAGGCCGTGAGTTGGCCCACGGGCTCGCCGGGACGGGCATCAAGGTGGGCGCGCACCTCGAGGCGGGGGGCATCGCGCAGCTCGTTGGCGCTGGCCACGAGCCGGTCGCGCAGGCGTTTGGTGGGTGCGCCCGCGGGTGTGAAGAGAGCCCCGTCGCTCTCGTCGAGGCTGAGCACGACGGTGCTCGAGGAGGCCCCGGCAGCGGCGCCCACACCGACGCCGAAGTGACGGGGGGCGGTGGCCAGGCGGTCGCCGGTTTCAAAGCCAACGGTCAAGGTCGCGCGATAGAGGTGGCCGTCGACGAGCACGACCATGCCGGTGCTCTCGTCGGCGCCATTCCAGGCGATGGACGCGGGGGGAACTCCGCGGCCAGCAATGACCCACACCGGCGTTGCCACCGTGGCCATGGCCGCTGGCGTCGTCGGGATGGCGAGCGTCGCGCCCGACGGAACTGCCCCGGACCCGGCCGCACTGAGGCCCCGCTCGAAGCTGCCAACGTCGACGGCGGCGGGCCCGGCGACGACGGTGGCGGCAGCCGCTGCACCAATGCTGGCCGCAGCCGTCGATGCACCCAGGTCATCGATGACGAGCTGCCAGGCCACGACGGCGGCCTCGGCGGTGATGCGTGGACGGAAATCAAGACCAGTGTCGACGGCGGCGAGGTTTGGACCGACGGCCCCTGGTTCCTGTCCCTGAGCCGCGATGTCGAGGGCGATGGTGGGCACCGCGCGGGACACGCCGTCGAGCCGCAGCCGCAGCGGCGAGATCTGCCCATCGACGGCGACGGTGCGGGTGGTGTCGTCGTCAGGGCGGAAGGCCGCGGGGTTGACGGTGACGTCGGTGGCGGCCGCGGTGACGCCGCGGTCACAGCGCACGGCAAAGGCAATCTGCGCCGGCAGACCCGCCGACAGGTAGAACGACTGGCGCACCGACGGGGCGGTGGCCCCCACCAGCGTGCGCTCGTCGAGCTTCGCCAGATGCATGCCCGGTTGCACGCCAGAGAAGTGCAGCTTGCCGGTGACGTCGGCCTCGGCATAGGTGCCGTTGTCGAGATAGACGCGGGCGCCCCAGGCCCCGCGCTCACCGGCGTCTTGCCCACCGTCGAGGTCATCGTCGCAAAAGACTTTGGCTCGCACGGAACCGAGGTCGAAGGTGTCGTCGGGGACCACGATGACGGCGGCGCTGGCCAGGGACGTCAGCGGGATGGCCCCGTCGGCCAGCCGCAGCGCGGCGGTGTTTTCATGCCGACCAACGGGCGTGCCGGGGCCGACGACGACGTTGTAGCGCAGCACATAGCTGCGGTTGCTCAGCAGGTCGAAGGGACCAAAGACGATGGCGCGGGTGCCGGTGGCGCGGACGTCGTCCACGATGCGTCGGCTGAGCTGCCCGCGGGCGTCGGCGCTGACTTCGGCGAGCTGAAAGCTGCCGTCGACGAGCTGAAAACCCGTCGGCAGGGTGTCGACGATGTCGACGCCGCCGCCCTGCTGGCGGGTGCGATCCACCAACGCCTTGTTGTCGACGCGAACCTCGTAGCTGACGATTTCGCCAACCGACAGGCGCTTGCGGGTCGCCGTCTTGGTGATGGTGACCTGCTCCTGCAGCGGGTCCACCGGCAAATGGTTGCGGGACACGACACCGATGCCAGTGCCGGTGTCTGGCGCATCCACGCGCAGGCGGGCCGCCCAGCGAGGTGGCGTCTGACGGTCGACGACGACGACGTCGGCCACGTCGCCCGCCCCGACCTGTTGGCCAAAGGGGTTGCGGCCATCGGCAAGCACCGGCGCCGTCGACGACGGGTACACGAGCAGCGGCGAGTCGGTGACGACGCCAAGGCGGTAGCTCCCCGGGGGCGGAGAGAAACGGTAGAACCCCTGGGCCGACACGGTCTGGTTCTGCTGGCCCTCGCGCAACAGCTCGGGGGCCACCAATCGATCGTTGTCGGGGATGCCGTCGGCGTCGTCGACAAACAGGGAAACCCGCAGACCGCGGGGCGAGCGCTCGGCTTCACCGGTGATCCACACGGTCCCGTTGGGCTCCAGAGCGACGTCGCTGCGCTTGACCTCGCCGTCACCCAGGCGCCCAAGGTCGATGTCCTGAAAGAAGGCTCCCGAGGGGCCGCGGATGACGAGGTGCGTGGTCCCCGATGGCAGCGGTGACAGGCTGAAGCGGCCCTCGCCGTCGGTGATGACGCTCATGACGGCATCGGGCTCGTCACGCCAGACGGCGACGACGCTGAAGCCCTGCACAGCGACGTCGCCGGTGCTGGCGTCAAAGCGGCCGTCGCGGGCGCCGGCGTCGACGAACAAGCGCCCAGAGACCGAGGCCGTGCCAGGCAGCAGGCCGACCGTCAGGCTGTCGTCGCCGAGGCGAACGTCAGCAGTGGCGTTGGCCCCGACCAGGATGGCGCTGGCGCGACCGCTGCCACTGACGACCGTGCCAGTGGCGACGTCACTGTCGACCAGCAGTGGAATCATCAGGTCGCGTTGGCCGCCGGCATCGATGCGAATGGCGACCCCGGCGCGGCTGCGCACTTCATCGCCCACGACCTCCAACGCGCCCGCCCATTCGGCATTGGCATTGAAGGCCTCGACGTCAACGCTGACGCCAGCGCTCAAGCCGATCACGACTTCGCGCAGCTGCGCCTCGCTGACGCCGCGGTTCTTCAGCGGGGCTCGCAGCGTGACCCGGTCCCCCGCCACCAGCACACCGCCGTTGTCGTCGGTCAGCTGCAGCGTGTCTTCGTCGATGAGCACGGCCACGCGTCCCTCGACAGGAATGACGAGTGGCTGCGCTCCCGGCGAACTCGGGTCGGCGTCGGTCGCCAGTTCGCCCAGACGCGACACCCATGTGCCCTGGGCTACGACGGCGGCGACGTCGCCGACGGGCGTCACCACGACGTTCAGCGACGCGCCATCGCCGGCCTCCAGCCGGGCTGGATGCCACACGACGGCGTTGCCGACGACTTCGACGTCGTCGTCATCGTCGGCGTCGGTCCGGGCGACGCCATTGACGCGCACCGTGCCCGCGCCGCGATCGGTGCCGGCTGGGATGGGCAGGGTGAGCACGGCATCGGTGACAGCGTCGGTGCCGACGTTTTCAACCACGGCTGCCAACGTCGTCGCTACGCCCACCCGGGTGGGCGAGGGGGCACCGCGCAGCTGGGCCACCAACAACGCACCACCGCCAACGACAACGCTGGTGGCGTCGCCGATCACCAGGGGGGTCCGCGGGTCGTCGCTGCGGGCCTCGGGCACGTCGTTGGCCTGCAGGATGGCCTGGTTGCTGAGCACCGCACCGCGGGGCGCCGACAGCTCCACGCGGGTGGAGAAGCCGACGACGACGCTGCGTCCGGCCTGCAGGTCACCGACGGCGAGGCCACGGGCGAGGTCGGTATCGGTGACGGGCAGGCCGGCCACAGTCAGGGTTCCTGGCAGAATGCGCATGCCCGCAGGGATGCCGTCGATGACGACGACGTTGTTGGCCTGGGTGCTGCCGTCGTTGATGGCGGTGATGCGCCAATCAAGGACATCGCCGGGCTCCACGAGTCCGCCGTCAACGTCGCGAACTTCCTTGGTCGTTGCCGACAGGTCCGGGCGCGAACGCACGCGGACGACGACGGGACCAACGATGGTGGGGTTGGGCTCGCCAATCGTCGTCACGGCCATGCTGAAGGGAATCTCGGCGCCGTCGACGATGGGCGAGGCAATGCGGCCCTCGAACTCAACGACGATCCGCTGACCAGGCGTCATCACCGTCAAGGCGGGCAGTTGCGACCCAGTCCAGCGGACCGTGCCGTCGGCGGCGACAAGGCCCCCTTCGGTCGTTTCGTCGGCGACGAAGCGTTGAGCGGAAAACGGTGATTGCAGCACGACGCCGCGGCCGGCCTGACGGCCCGTGCTCTGGATGGTCACCCGGGCCCGCACCCGCTGACGGGGCAGCACGATGGCGCCGGGGGCGAGGGCCGCGCCGCTGTCGCCGTCAAACAGCTCAATGCTGCCTGCGTACTCCTCGTCGGCGTCGACGGCGCGGGCGGTCGGATCGCCTGGCGTGGCGGTGCCGGGGTCATCAGACAGCACGGCCGTCCCCGCGCCGGTGGCCCGGACCTCGGCTTGATTGCTGACGACGGTGCCACCGGGGGTCAGTGCTTCGACCACGCCGGTGATCGTGAACTCACTGCTGCCGCCCGGGGCGATGGTGGGGATGGTGGCCGTGACCACGCCAGCGACGATCGCGCCGGCCGACGTCGAGACATCGACCAATTCCGCCGGCAGGGGATCGCGCACCACGACGTCGGTGGCGGCGACGCTGCCGCTGTTGGCGACGTGGATGACGTAGCCGACGGTGCTGCCGGGCACAAAGACGGCGGCATCGGTGCTCTTGGTGACGCTCAACAAGGGCGCCTGCACCGTGACGCGGGTGTCGTCGGCGGCGGTGTCGGTGTCGGGGTCGTCGCTGAGGACGACGCCAGCCACGTCGGGTGAGGTGACGCGAGCCTGGTTGGCAATGACGGTGCCGTCGACGACGGTGTCGATGACCGCCACGGTGAAGCGCAAGCTGACTCGACTGCCGCGGGCGATGCCGGCCAGGGCCGGCGCCGAGGTGGCGTCACAAAGCACGATATTGCCGGCGGCGGTGCCATCGCCGTCGTCGACGATGGTGGTCGTGGCCACGTCGACCACGTCGGTGACAACGACGTCGCGGGCCAGGCCCGTGCCGATGTTTTCAATGTCGATGACCCATTGCAGGCGGTCGCCGGGAGCCAGCACGCCGCCGTTTTCGTCGACGAAGGTCTTGGTGACGACGAGCAGGGGACGCGCATCGACGGTGATGCGGGTGGGGTCGTTGGCGACAGCGGTGGTGGGATCGTCAGAGACGACGACGACGGCTCCGTCGGTCACGACGGCCTGGTTGTCGATGGTGGTGCCGTTTGCCAACCCACCGGCCAGTTGCGCCGAAAACGTCAGCGAACGGGTGGCGCCGGGGGCGAGGGGCAGCAGCGCCGCGCGCAGTTGCCGCGACGGCGCATCAAACACGACACCTGGACCGGGCGTGACGTCGGTGAAGGCGGCATCGACGGTGTCGGTGAAGGCGCCCGCGACGGCCTCCGTGCCCTCCGAGCGCAACGTGATGGCGTAGCTGACGACGTCGCCAGGGGCTGCGACACGACCGCCGACGACATCCTTGCTCATCGTGAGTCGAGGCACGGTTGTGACCGTGAAGCGGGTGGGGTCGGCAAGGCCCGTGACACCGGGGTCGTCGGACAAGAAGGTCAAGCCGGCGGCGACCGCGCTCGCCTGGTTGCTGACGACGGTGCCCGAAACGACGTCGGCGTTGACGCGCGTGACAAAGGTCAGCGTGATGGGCGTGGGCCCCGGGGCCAACGCTGCCAGCCCCGCATCCACGGCGGCGTCGAAGGTCAGCGTGCTGCCGGTCAGTCGCCCTCCCGACACATGGCCGACCCGGGCTGGCAGGGGATCGGTGATGACGACGCTGCGGGCCACGGCGTTGCCCTCGTTGCGGATGGACAGGCGCCAGGTGGTGGTGTCACCGGGTTCGACCGCACCGCCGTCGGTCACAGCGTCGTCGTCGACCACGGTCTTTTCGAACACGAGGCGTGGCGCGCTGTCGATGCCCAGGGTGGTGGGGTCCGCCGCCGGGGCCGTGGACGGATCGTTGCTCACGAAGGGCACGGCGATGTCGCGGCCCGCCAGGCGAGCCTGCACGCTGAATGTGGTGCCGGTGTCGATGGGCGTTGGTAAACGCAGGCGCAGGCGTCGTTCAGTGGGCGTGCCGACGACAACCGTGCCGAGGGGAAAGGTGATGGTGGTGCCGACCGCATCGGTGGCGACGGTGCCGCCGGCAGCGTCGACGACAACGAAGCCGGCGGGAAAGGGCACGGTCACCACGACGGCTTCGCCATTGGCACGGCCGCGGTTGTCCACCACCAGCCGATATTCGACGACCTCAGCGGGAATGGCGCGGGCGATGACGGCGCCGCCGACGTCGAACGTTTCCAGCGTTGAGGCCGACAGGTCCGCCGCCGACACCACCTGGACGCGGGTCGGATCGCCAGCGACGGAGGTGCCCGGGTCGTCGGATAGAAATGGTGCGCCGGGGATGGCGGGCTCAGCAACGGCTGCGCTGGCCTGGTTGGCGATGACCGTGCCGTTTGGCAGGGGTTCGCGCACACGGCTCGAGAACCGCAGCACGCTGGTGGTGTCGATGGCGAGGGTTGCCAGCGTCCAGGTGATGGTGGTGCCGACGAGGACGCCGCCGTCCTGGGGGTTGACCGATACCAGGTTGACGTCGACGGGGTCGCTGACGGTGACGCCGGTGGCCGTGCGGTCGCCGACGTTGCGCACGCTGAGGCTCCAGTTCAGCAGGTCTCCCGGTTCGACGGCGCCGCCATTTTGGTCGACGACGGTCTTGTCGATCTGCAGGCGGGGGGCTGACGTCACGGTGAAGGCAGTGGGGTCGTCGCTGGCGGCGGTGGCCGGGTCATCGGTCAGCACTGCGACGACGCCCGTGGCAGCGACGCGGGCCTGATTTGCCACAACGACGCCGTTGTTGAGGGGTCGACGCAGCGTGCCTTCCATGGTCAGCGTGCGGCTCTGGCCGACGGCCAGGGTTCCGACGGCGAAGGTGACGTTCTGGCCGACGACGGTGCCGCCCACTGCGGCGATGGCGGTCAGTTCGGCGGGAATGGCATCGGTGACCGTGACGGCGGCGGCGTCCTCGCTGCCGGAGTTGCCGACGATGACGGTATAGCGGACGCGATCGCCCGGCCGGAAAATGCCGTCGCCATCAACGTCGACAACGGCCTTGGTGCTGTCATCCAGGACGGGGCGCGAGGTGATGATCAGCCGGGTCGGGTCCAGCAGCGCTGCCGTGGCTGGATCGTCGGACAAGACCGAGTCGGCGACGGGGGATGCACCCCGGGCCTGGTTGTCGATGGCTGTACCGTTGGCCAACGGCGTGGCGACGCGGGCGCTGAAGCGCAGCAGGCGCGGAGGCCCAGGCAGCACAACGAACCCGGGATAGCGCACCGCGCCGGTGCTGAAGGTGCCGCCGTTGTCGGCGCTGATGAAGCTCAGCCGGGAGTCGAGGGTGTCGGTGATGACAGTGCCGGTGGCGGGCGCGTCGCCGATGTTTTCCACGGCGAGGGTGAAGGTAACGGTGTCGCCAGGCAGCAGCGCGCCGCCGTTGTCGTCGACAAACGTCTTGTTGATGGTAAGCACGGCGCGGCTGGTGACGGTGAAGCGGGTCGGGTCGACGGCGGCAGCGGTGGCGGGGTCGTCAGAGAGAAAGATGGTGCCGACGGCCTGGGGCGTTGTCATTTCGGCCTGATTCGACACCAAGGTGCCGTTGGCCACGACGTCGGCGACGCGGGCGTCGAAGCGCACGGTGACAGCGTCACCGACGTCGATGCGAGCAAGGGCGGGCACAGTGCTGGCGTCAAACACCACGGCATTGCCCTGCACCCGGCCGCCGCTGGTGAGGATGGCGGTGCTGGCGTTGGCATCAAGGATATCTCGGACGACGACGCTGGAGGCGGCACCATCGCCGAGATTGCGCAGGGTCATGGCCCACGTGACGACGTCGCCTGGACGGAAGGGCGCGCCGTCTTGGTCGACGACCGTCTTGTCGACAACCAGGTTGGCGCGGGCGCGCACCACGACACTCACGAGGTTGGACTGCACCGGTTGCTGGGGCGCGGTGGCGGTGCCGCGGGCCAGGTTGTTGATGACCGTGCCGTCGTCGACGCCGGCGCGAACTCGAGCCTCGAACCGCAGCGTGACGGTGCCGCCGGCGGCGAGACTGGCGACGTTCCAGCTCAGGTTTTGTCCGGCTTGCACGCCACCGTCGAGCACGCTGGTGAGCTGCAAGCTGGCGTCGATGGCGTCGGTGATGACGAGGGCGGTCGCTGGCACCGTGCCAGGGTTGGTCAGGGTCAGGTTGTAGCGCAGCAGGTCGCCGGGGCGGACGTCGCCGCCGTTGTCGTCGATGACGGTCTTGACGATGCGCAGGTCGGGGCGGGCAAAGACAATCAACGGCGCTGAGGACACCGACACGGCCAGCGACGGATCTGCCAGCGGCGAAAGTACGGCGGTGTTGGCGATGGTGACGCCGTCGGCGGCGGCAGCGTTGACGGTGACGCGGACGATGAAGGTGGCCGTCCCTGCGCCAGCAAAGGCGATGGCGCCACTGACGCGGCCGGTGCCGTTGGCGCCTCCCGGCTGGCAGGACAAGAAAGCACCAGCGGGCACAGGCGTGGCGACGACGCAGTCGCCGACGTTGGCCGGCAGGTCGTCGTCGACGGTAACGACGGTGGCCGCAGGCCCTCGTTTGTCGACGCGGATACGAAATTCAATGACGTCGCCAGGAACGAGCCGGCCGCCGTTTTGGTCGATGGCGGTCTTGGTCGAGCTGGCCAAATCGATGCCGGCGGTGACGCGCACGATGGTGGGGTCGGCCGCGCTGTTGCTGACGGCGGGGTCGTCGGTGAGCAGCGGCTCGGTGAGTGAGGGCTGGTCGACGCTTGCCTGGTTGATGACCGTCGTGCCCGTCACTGTGCCGATGCGAATGCGGCCGCTGACGACGACTTCGGCGAATGCGCCAGCCGGGACCGCGATACCGCCGACGACGACGGTATTGCCCACCAGCGATGTGGTGCTGCCGGGGGGAGCCGACACCAGCGTGACCTGCTCAAGCTCGGGCGGAAACGTGTCGGTGATGCTGACGTCGGGGGCCAGGCGCGTGCCGGTGTTGTCGACGCGGATGCGGTACTGCAGCGTTGCTCCCGGAGCCGGTTCACCGCCACCCTGAACAATCACGGACTTGGTTGGCTGGGCCAGTTCGGCGTTTTCGATGATGGTCGTCGCCGGGCCCACGCGCAGGGCTGGCACGCCGTCGGCAGCGACGGTGAAAGAGTTCTCGACGACCGTGCCGACGGCGACAGCGTTGTTGACCTTCGCCCGAAACCGAACTTCGCAGCGACGGCCGATGGGCAGCGTGCCGACGTTGAGGCCGGTGGCTCGCAAGACGGGAGAGGTGCCGCCGACGTCTCCCGAGGCGGCCCCGCACGTGTTGGTGGTGGAGCCTGCGACGTAGGTGAGGCCGGCGGGCAACGTGTCGCGCACGATGGTGTTTTGCGATGGGGCCGAACCGTTGTTCTCAAGGCGCAGGATGTAATTCAGCGTCTCGCCCGGGCCGGCGACGGGCTCAAGGACCACCTTTTCCGTGCCACCATTCAAGAAGCGCGGCGCGAAGGTGTCGACGGCGACCATCGTAAAGCCCAGCAGGAACAGTTCCCCCGAGCCGCCGCTGCCGTCGTCGGCGACGCCGTCGCCCGATCCTGCCCTCAGAAACAGGCGGGTGTCGCCCGTGCGGATGATGCCCAGGCCGCTTTGGCCGATATCGAACGTGTCGATGTCGAGGCCGGGATGGGAGCCTCCCGACGTGTTGTTTGAGCCGTTCATCACATTGGCGGCCCGACTGGTGGCGTCTTGCAAGCGCGTTGCTGTGGCGCTGGTGTTGCTGCGCAGACTGACGAAATCGGCGCATTGGCCGTCAACGCAACGAAACGGGTTGCCGGCCAGATTCTGTGGCGGGACGCCGAGGTGACCGTCCCCCTCCCACGCCAGGACGGTGATGTGACCGGACTGTTCGTCGCCAACCGTCAGGCCATCAATGGTGAACTCGGGCGACAAACCCGACGAGAAGGCACCGAACGTCGAGCCCTGCTCATCGAGGGCGAAAAAGGCATCGGCGAGCACGATGTCGCGTTTGACGGGCTCAGTCGGTGATTCCCACATGATGGCGACGGCCCAGCCACCGAACTTGGCCTCACACGTTCTTGGATCGATGGTGCAGTCCCCCGGTGACAACTGCACGTCGCTGACTTCGTAGGTGCCGACGGCGCCGCCGCGTCCGAGTTGCTGCAGCAGCGAGGTGATTTCTCGGCGACAGGAAAACATCGGCACGGTGTCACCCGGGATTGGGTGGTTGCGCTGGACGCAGCGGTTCAAGGCCGACGGCGGCTCGCCGGGCTGAAGTGCGTCGATGCTCAGGTCGTTGATGAGCCGCCCGTCGGGCAGGCGCAGGTCGACGCTGCGATCGAGGGGTACGCCCTCGCCGGGATTGAACGTTCCGCCCCAAAACAGGAACGCCTGGGCGACGGTGGCGTCGGGAGCCATCTGCGACAGGGGAATCGTCGCCTGCGAGCCTTCGAAGCGGACGGCAAAATTCACGCGCCCGTCGTGCTCCATCAACGTGTTGCCGACGCCGACCGAAGAGCCAAACAGGCTGTGGCGGGCCACCAGACTCAACGGTGTGCCGTCAGCGACGGCCAGGGAGGGCAGCGACGCCCCCATGGCGACCAACAGCAGGGCGCCCTGCCAGCACTTCGTCACCTGCGGCCTGCCCACGTGGTCGTTCTCCGCTCGGGGGTTCACGTCGGTGCGATCGTGACCGCCGCATTCAGAATCGCGGTCATATGCCGCCGCTTGCAGACGCTGCCACGGCGTCAGTGTGGTGTCGAAAACCTGCCACCGGTGGGGAGGGGGTCTCGCCGTGTCATGTCGGGAAATTCAAGACATGTGTACGTGATCGGCGTCGCGTCGTCGTTTCGGTCGGTGTCGAGGTTCGTGCTACAGCCGCACACATGTCACAGACAGCCGGTACGCCTCGTCATTGTGTGATCGCGGTGGTCGCACTGCTCGCCGTGTGCGGGCGTGCCGATGTGGCCCATGCGGCTGGCCCGGGAGCAGCAACCAATGACGATGCCGGGGTGCTGGCGGATTTTGAACTGGGCACGTTCCGCGTCGACAGTGCGTCACCACAGGGCAAGCGCCTGGCCATCGGTCTTGAGATTGGCTGGCCCACGGGGGCGACGGCCAAGCTGATGCTGCGCCCGCAGCAGGCGCTGCGGGTGTCGATCGGGGCCTTCACCGGCCTCGTGCTGAGCGAGCCGTCGCTCAGTCTCCATGTTGATTGGCTCTACCATCCATTCACCCTGGCTCGCGCAAGCGGTTGGCGCTTGCACACGCACGTCGGCGTGGGCGGCGCCGTCGTGGTGTTGCCCGCACCAGGCCAGCGCACGACGATACCGTCGGCCCTCTACTACCGGGGGCCCACCCAGGTGTGGACCGGGCTTCGGGTGCCGGTCGGACTTGACCTGACGTTTGCCGACATCCCGGTCGACGTCGTCTTTGACCTCGTCCCCACCGTATTGGCGTTCCCTGGCGTCGGTTTTGGTTTCGGCACCTCCCTGGGCGTCCGGTGGTGGTGGTGAGCCAGCCAGCCACCGTCGCGCTCTACCGTGGGCGCTTTGATCCCCCTGGCCACCATCATGTGTCGGTGGTGCGCGCCTTGTTGCTGCGCTTTGACCGGGTGGTGATTGTCCCGTGGGGGGCGGTGGCCGACCGTGCTGTCGACGAGAACGTCTCCGCTGTATACCGAGCCCGACTCATCGACTTGGCCTTTGGTCGCCTCGACGCTCGCGTCGAGGTCGACCTTCGCGACCTTGAAAACCTGTCGGTGACATCATCATCCACGTTGGAGGGTGAATTCGCCGCGAGCGGTGATCAGGTGTTTCACGTCGTAGAGCACGACTCCCTGCAGGAAGAGCGTGGCCGGCTTCATGAACGCGCCGCACTGGCCATCGTTGTCCCCGTCGGCAGCGAAGCGAGGGCGCCTGATGGCGCGATTGTCATCGCTGTCGGTGCCGACGTCGCCGGTCGCGTCATGCGTCAGCGCATCTTTGAGGGGCAGGACATCGACGACCTCGTTCCCGCCGAGGTCGCCTCGGATATTCGTCGTCGGGGGTTGTATCGGTCGATCGAGCCGCGCGCGCAGACCCGCCTGCGTTTGTCGCCGACGGCCAAGGTCTTCATCAGCAAGGATGATCGCAATCCGCGGGCGCATGCCCTCGCTGAGCGCCTGCGCCCGTTTGTCACCACCAATCTGCAAGAGGCCAGCGCCATCGTCGTCATTGGCGGCGATGGTTCGATGTTGCACGCGATCCAGACCCACTGGCGTCGTCGCTTGCCCTTCTTGGGGATAAACGCCGGCCATTTGGGGTTTCTGCTCAACGATGCCAAGACGGCCTTGCCAGAATGGCCCATGGCGACGGGCGGCTCGGAGACCGCCTCCGCCATGCGGGCAGCGTTTGGCGACGCCAATTCATCGCCCGCGTCGGCGTCCCCGTCGTCGTCGTTGTTTTCTGCCGCGGAACGGCTGCTGACCAGCGAACTGGTCGTCCACCATTTGCCGATGCTGCACGTCGAGTTGCTGGGCAAGGATGGTCGCTGGACCTCGGGGCTGACGTTCAACGACGCCTGGATCGAGCGCAGCAGCGGCCAGTCGGCGTGGGTCGAAATCACGGTCGATGGTCGGGTCCGGCTGGAGAAACTGGTGTGCGACGGGGTCTTGGTGTCGACGGCAGCCGGCAGCACCGCCTACGCCCGCTCGATGGGAGCGTCCCCGCTGCTGGCCGATACGCCCGCGTGGCTGCTGGTCGGCAGCAACGTCATGGCCCCGATTCGTTGGAAGAGCGCCCTGCTGGCCAAAGACAGCGTCGTGGAGATTCGTTCGTTGCACGTCGACAAACGCCCCCTTGCGGGTTTTTTGCACGGCGTGTCGATGGGCGAGGTCACGATGCTGCGGGCGAGGTTGTCGCGAGCGGCGTCGGCGGAGTTGTGCTTCCTGGGCATCAACGATCTCACCGAGAAGATCGCGCGGGTGCAGTTTCCAAGGGCCGGCGACCTGTCCTGACGGCCTCAGGTCGGTGGCCGACGACGACGTCGTCGTCATCGTGCTGGCAGTCGTTTTCCTCGTCGTCGTCGACCGTGCCGTCATCAGAGACGTCGTCGTCAGCGGTTCGGTCGAGATCGTCGAGGGCAGGCGCGCGCGATGCGTCCCAGGCCAAGACACCCAGTCCGCCCAGCACCAGCAGCAGGGCCACCCTTGCGGTCATGGTCCAACTGTATCGTCTCGATTCCGTCGGGCGGGACGGTTCGCTCCCTTGTCCAACGGCGCCCGCGTTCGTAGCACCACGCCATGCCACTGCGATTCCTCCTCTTCTTCGGTGTGCTGTCGACGCTGGTGCTGACCGTCCACGGCTACCTTGGGTGGCGCCACGTTGGTGGCTCCGGGCTGGTCGGTGGGCTGCGCACCGCGGCCTGGGTCGGGGTGTGGATGCATGCGGCGCTGCTGCCCCTCGCATTCTCCGCCCGCTTTTGGCTGAAGGGGACTGTCGCTGACGTCGCTTCGTGGGTGGGTTTTGTCGCGATGGGGCTCTTCTCATTTGTGCTGACCCTGACCGTCCTGCGCGACGTCGGCTGGCTGATCATGGCGGCATCGTCGACGCTGCCCGACCTCGATCGTCGGTCGGCCCTCCTGCAGTTCACCAATCTCGCGGTGCTTGGTTCAAGCCTGGGTTTGACGGCGGTCGGTGTGGTGTCCGCACGTCGGCGCGCCGCCATCGTCGACGTCACCGTCCCGATCGTCGGCTTGCCGCCCGGTCTGGAGGGCTTCACGATTGCCCAAATCAGCGACGTCCACGTCGGACCCACCATCCGTCGCGCATACATTCAAAGCATCGTCGATGGCGTCAACAGCATTGGTGCCGACGTCGTTGCTGTCACCGGCGATGTCGTCGACGGCACCGTCGCTGAGTTGCGAGAACACATCGCCCCGTTCGCCGATCTTCGGGGCAAGCACGGCGTGTTCTTTTGCACCGGCAACCACGAATATTACTCGGGAGCCGACGAGTGGATCGCGGAACTGACCCGCCTTGGGCTGCGCACGTTGCATAACGAACACGTCGTGCTCGACCACGGCGGGACGCCCATCGTCATCGCCGGCGTCACCGACTTCAACGCCCACCAGGTCATCGTCGAACACAAGAGCGACCCCGCCGCCGCGGTCAACGGCGCCCCGGCCGACGTCATCAAGGTGCTCCTCGCCCATCAACCTCGCTCCTGTCGCGAGGCGGGTGAGTGCGGCATCCATCTGCAGCTGTCGGGGCACACCCACGGCGGCCAGTTCTTGCCGTGGAACTTCTTCGTGCGGCTCCAACAGCCCTTCACCGCCGGGCTCGAGCGCTGGAAGGACATGTGGGTCTATACGAGTCGCGGTACGGGGTATTGGGGGCCCCCGGTGCGGGTCATGGCGCCGTCGGAGATCACGCGGCTGCGGCTGGTCTCGGCATGAGCCGCATCTGCGTCGATCGCTGCGTGTGCTTCAATCGAACGTTTGTGGAGTTGAAAGCGGTGGCGGCGTCGACAGGGGCAAATACGCTGGAACTCCTGCAGGAAGAAACGCAATTCGGTCTCGCCTGCCGCATCTGCAATCCCTACGTGCGTTGCATGCTGCGCACGGGGCAGACCGTCTTCACCCGTCAATTGAACGACGACGGCGAGGCTGGTTGAGTTCACGCGCATCCAACGGTGGTCGCGGCTCCACCGGCC
>CAJBHN010000069.1 GCA_903952805.1 uncultured Myxococcales bacterium
GGCGTCGTCGGCGTTGATGTTGTAGTCGGCGTTGAGGATCGCGGTGAACCTGTCGATCGACAGCGTGGCCACGACGTCGAAGAAGCGGTCGAAGCCGCTGGCGTCTGATTCAGCGTTGATGGCTTGCAGGGTGCCGACGGCGAGGGAAAACACCGGCGACGAATACGTGACCTGCGCGCCGACATTTGGGCTGTTGTTGCCCAGCAATGATGTGTTGGTGCCGTTGGCGACAAAGACAAGCTCCTTCAGCGAATCCGACAACGTCGCGGTCGCGCGAGCGCCGGTGTGCCAGAAGGGCTGCATCCCGTAGTAAAGGCCGCCGCGGGTGTAATTCTTGTTCTGCCAGTTCTCAGCGACGGGTCGGCGCTGCCAGCGTGGCACCCAGTGTATCCGTCGGGCCGCCGCCATCGCTGTGTGCGAACTCACCGCCATCCATGCAGCACCGTGAGCGCAAGGAGGCCGATGAGCAGCGGTGCTTCGGCGGCGCGAAGGGTCAGGGCAGGGCGCGGGCGCGGACCAGCGCGGCTGGCGCGTCGATGCCCGCTGCAATCATGACCGCCGTGATGCGGCTGGGCCAGGGGGCCTCGATGCTCATCGGCAGCAGCGCGCTTGGCCACAACGTCGACTTCGCGTTTTGCCGAATTCGCCAGGCGTGCAGCAACAAACCCGTGCTGCCGTCGTCGTCGCGGGCGCCGTAGCGGGGGTCGCCGACGAGGGCGTGGCCGATGGCCTTGAGGTGCCGACGAATCTGGTGGGTACGGCCAGTGAACAGCTCGGCGACGATGATCGAGATGCCGCTCTTATGCCCGGGGATGCGAGCGGTGCTGCGGGCAATCGTGGTGTAGCCCGTGCGGGCCTCGTCGATGACGCCCGTGCCCCGTTGGTGGGGACGTCGACCAGCCAGCGGCACGTCGATCATGCCGCTGTCGTCGGTATGACCCGTGACGGCGACGAGATACTCCTTGCGGATATCCCCCTGCCGCCACGATGGCTCGACCTGGTGCAGGGCCCGCAACGTCAGGGCCGCCACCACCAGCCCCGACGTGGGTCGGTCCAGACGACCGAGGAAGGCGGGGAAGTTGGCGTCGACGACCTCGCCCCCCTCGTCGCAATCCTTCGCCAACAAGAGGCTCAGCGGCACGTCGCCGCTGTCATCGCCGTCGTCGTCATGGTCGGCGTCGCGGTTGTTGATGCCCACGCCGGGGCCCTCGTGCATGGCGACGCCGGCGGCTTTGTCGACGACGATGAGGCCACGGGCCCGGTGCAGCATCGTGTAGGGGATGAAGCGGGGGGCCCCCAGACGGCCATCGGCGATGTCGACGGTGACGGTGGCACCGTTGTTGGCTCGGCTCTTCAAAGACGCCGTCACACCGTCGATGCTGATGCGACCACTCTTCAACAGCTTGAGGGCGAAGTCGCGGTCGACGTCGGGGAACCGGGCCCGCACGAGGTGGTCGGCGCGGCCGGCGTTGCCGACGACGACGGCATGGCCGCCATCGACCACGCCATCGACCACGCCGTCGACCACGCCGTCGACCACGCCGTCGACCACGCCGTCCACCAAGAACTTGATGGTCATTTGTTCTCGATGTCGCTCAGCGGAATGAGCTCGGGGCTCTTGGTGCGGTAGGTGGTCTCGACGTGCTTCACCAGCTCGTAGAACGCCGATTCGTAGCGGCGGTCGTCGCGCTGCAGGCCCTTGAAGTCGGTGTAGAAGTTGCCCGTGTAACAGGTGTCGCCCTGGCAGGAGCCGTCGGCCCAGATGATGATGGCCCGCTGCAGGTCGGTGACGTTTTTGTCGAGGCGATCCGTGCGGGCCGACTCCTTCATGGGCCCGAGCAGCGCCAAACCAAGGGCCACCAGGTTCGACGCCGACATGCCCTGTCCGTGGAAGAAGTAGAGCACCGGGTACTCGGTGCCTTCGTTTTCGGGGAGGAAGTAGTCGGGGGGCAACAGCACGCCGTACTCGACGGGGCGGCTCAGGGTCTCGCTGTCGTATTGGGTCAGAAACGCGAAGTCGTTCAAGCGGCCCGAGGGCGCCATGTCGGTGAGCTCACCGCCGTAGGCCTCGTCGCGCCCCTGGGCGGGCATGCGCGCCGACAGGAACGAAAACAGCGTGAAGATGCGGCTGACGACGTCGCCGGCGCCCACATGGTTGCCGTCGCCGAGGTTGTCGTCGGTCGAGGGGCACACCGAGGCATCGCCATAGCGAAGGTAGGCCACCTGGCCCATCGCGGCGCGGGAGTAATCCGACATGTAGTAGATGTAGTTGTCCGTCGAGAACGGGTAGTCGGGGTCGACGGGCAGCCCTTGAAAGCCGTTGTAGGCGGTGGTGTTGGGAATGCGTTCGTTGAGCTGGCTGTACAGCGAGTTCGACATCTGGGCGGTGTTCAAGAAGTCGCGTACGCCGGCGTCCATCCACACGTCGAGGCGCTTGGTCTGCAGCTCAGGGACGGACTTGAAGAGACCGGCCGGGGAGTCGTTGACGAGGTCGTCGAGGTTGGGGGCGCGGTCGAAGGTGCCGTTGCCCTCGCCGAAGTCGCCGGTGCCGGGGACGCCGTCGAGGCCGTCGTCGTCGAAGGCTTCGTCGGTGTCGAGCAGGCCGTTGCCTTCATGGCCGGTGGGGTTGGTGAGCGGATCCCAATCGTCGCCCGCCGTGTCGCCACCCAGACCCTGGCAGACGCCGTCGGCGCCGCAGTCCACAAAGCGCTCTTGGTTGTTGATGATGACGGGTTCGCCGTAATCACGCCGACCGTTGCCGTTGAGGTCGACGGCCAACAAGAATTCAACCGGAAAGGGGCGGTTGGTCTGGTCGGGGAAGAAGTTGCCCGACAAGTCGTCGTCGCCCGACATCTCGTTGCCATCGCAAAACGTGATGACCGGGTAGGTGCCGTCGGGGTTGTACTCGCGATTGTAGATGCGGGACTCACCCGACAACACGATGGGGTTGGCACACAGCGACAGCTTGAAGTCGTTGTCGTCGAGAGAGGGACGCACATGCCAGCTGTCGGGGACCCCGGGCGGGTAGTAGCGGGACACGGGATTTTCGTAAAACGGGTTGCCAAACGCCGACGTGAGATCGTGCATGATCTCCAGCAGGCTGTTGCGCGAGAAGCTGCCGCCACGACCGGCCTCGGGGCCCCGGTACCAATGGTTGAAGTCGCTCTTGAACATGCTGCAGCGAGAGCCCTCGACGGCGGGGAAACGCCCCGGCTCGACCTGGTCGTCGCCCTCGAGGGGGAAGACGTCGTGGACGCCACAAAAGACTTCGGGATTGGTCGGGTCGTTGAGGTCGACGCCGTCGCGCACGAGCTGCTCGAGGTGCTCGAGGTCGCAAAAGCCCGACATGTGGTTTTCGCGCAGGGTGCGAAACAGAAACTCGGTGTCAGCAAACGGCGAACCCATCACGCCGACGACGTCCCACAACTCGGGGTGGCGAAAGCCCAGTCGACCCGAGGTGCCGCCGCCCATCGAGACGCCAGCGACAGCGCGCCACGTGAAGCAACGGCTGTCGGGGTGGGCGGCGATGGTGGCGTCGTCGCAGGCCAGCAAGCCCTCGGTGGAACCGAATTCGACGGCGGGGGTCACGACGGGCGACGGCGCGTCGGGGCACCCCGACACCGCTACGAGGGCCGGCACGACCAACAGGCCACGGAACACAATGCGCATGAAGACTCCTGGGGGCCTCGGAGTGACCGAGACCGCGTCGGCGAAGGCTAGGGGATGCGCCGTCGACGTCAACGCCGACGCCGACGATCAGGTAACGCAGCGCGTCAC
>CAJBHN010000070.1 GCA_903952805.1 uncultured Myxococcales bacterium
AGGGCATGAAGGGCGCCATCGCCAGGGCCGAGGAGATTCGCGCCAGCGACCCGGCGAAGTACTGGCTCCCCGGGCAGTTCGACAACCCCGCCAATCCCGCCATCCATCGTAAGACCACCGGTCCCGAGATCTGGGCCGACACCGACGGCGCCGTCGACTACTTCGTCGCCGGCGTCGGCACCGGCGGCACCATCACCGGCGTGTCGCAGTTCTTGAAGATCGACCAGCAGCACAAGGTCATCAGCGTCGCCGTCGAGCCCACCACGTCGTCGGTCATCAAGAACCTCAAGGCGGGGGCCGAGCCGGCTCCCGGTCCCCACAAGATTCAGGGCATCGGCGCCGGCTTCAAGCCCGGCAACCTCGACCTCTCGCTCGTCGACGAGGTCGAGCAGGTCTCCTCGGAAGAGGCCGTCGCCGTCGCCCGTCGGCTGCACCTCGAAGAAGGCATCACCTGCGGCATCTCCTGCGGCGCCGCCGTGGCCGCAGCCCTCCGCGTCGCCGCCCGCCCCGAGGCCGCCGGCAAGACCATCGTCGTCGTGCTGCCTGACGCCGGTGACCGCTACCACTCCACGATTCTCTTCGAAGGCATCGTGGTCTGACTTGGGGTCTGTCCGGGCTGAACCTCGCGACGACGTGTTCAGCCTGGCCTGACCCGCGGGCCAGGGGGCGATGGCCGGCGGGGGCGCAGATCCAGCACCGGTGCGCCGCCATGGGCGATACTGAGCGCTGAACTGCTGCGGGAGCGTTGATGACCACCATCGCCAAGTCGAATCCGACCACTACGACGACCACGACGAACCGCAGCGAGGCCACCGCGCCCACGGCGGCCCCCGAGCAGAAGCCGTCCGCGCGGCAACCAGACCTTGACCAGAAGGCCAGCGCCAACAAGCTGCTTGGCACGGATTGTCGCCCGGCGGCCTCGCTGCCACCGGCGGACCCGCAGCTCAAGGCCGACATCGACCACATCCGCCGCACCGGCAACACCGCGCCCAGCGCGAAAGCCGAGCCGAAGTGGGTGCAGCCCTTCGAGACCAAGACCAGATACGAGGTCAAAGGCGGCCTCGACGACGTCCGCGGCGGCTCCACCCTGGCCCGTGGCCACAGCGGCCCCGGTGTCGAAGACGCCCAGGCCAAGCTCAACGCCGCCCTCAAAGGCACCGGCCTGCCGTCGTTGGCCACCGATGGCCTCTTTGGTCCAAAGACCCAGGCCAACCTCCAAGCCTACCAGTCGTCCCGTGGCCTGCCCGTCACGGGCATCATGGACAAAGCCACGCTGGCCGCCCTCGACGCCAACCAGGCCGCCACCAAGGGCTGGAAGCCAACGGCGGCCCAGGCTGGCGAAGGCTCGTCGGGTGCGGCTCCCACCGGCGTGGTGTCAACGGTGACGGCCACGATGAGCGAGGCGCAGAAGTTCGATCACTACAAGGCGATGATCGAAAAGAGCGGCGGCACGTTCAATCCCAACGGCCCCAACATCGTCGGCGTCCGCAGCGCCACCAACACCCACGCCGCCGGCGGCGCCGGCCGCTACGACGACGCGATGGCGGTGATCTGGCACGACAAGCAGGGCAATCCCCGCGTCAAGGAGTTCCGCGGCAACACCGAGCCCTCAGGCAACTACGACCGTCGCATGGGTCAGGACGTCAACGGCGACGGCTCCCTCGACCAGGGGCGGCTGCGCACCGGGCACTACAGCTACTCGCTGTCGAGCTACCACGGCAACGCGGCCCTGCGCATGAACGGCGACTCCCGCGTCGACCGCGACACCAACCACGACGGCACCTTTGGCAACGACGGCGGCGCCTCGTCCGGCGGCGGCGCGTCCATGCTCTTTCACCGCGGCGGCGTGAACTCCACCGGCAGCGCCGGCTGCCAGACCATGCCGCCGGCCGAGTTCGATCGCTTCATGTCCACCCTGCAGGAGGCCGGCCTGGGCGGCGGCAATCGCAAGGTCGGCTACACCCTCGTCGACGCCGGCTGACGTCCCGTCTCCCTCGTCGCCGACGGCCGCGCGCTGCAGGGCTCGCGGCCGTTTTCGTTTGGGCAACCCGCCCCCGGTCGCATGCGGCGCAGGTCGTCGTCGGTCGTCGTCGGTCGCCCGTCGCTGGCGTCGATGACTGAAATCCTGCAGCGCTGCGTGATTTCCCTTCCCCGCCCGGCGGGGCCATGAAATCGTGCACCGATTGCAGGATTTCTCGCCCGCGGCAGCGGCGATGGCCTGACGACGACATGCTCAGGGAGGCTCCGATGGCGGCTCGCATCATCACCGTGTGCAACCAAAAGGGTGGCAGCGGCAAGACCACCACCTGCATGACCCTGGCGGCGGGCCTCGCCGCCCGCGGCTGGGACGTCCTCGTGGTCGACGCCGACCCCCAGGGCACCGCCACCCGTTGGGGGTCGTCGGCGCCGGAGGAGGCGCCCTTTCCGGCCACGGTCATCAACCTGGCGGCGGCCAAGGC
>CAJBHN010000071.1 GCA_903952805.1 uncultured Myxococcales bacterium
AGGGAGAGGGAGAGGGAGAACCATTTGCCCTGCCCGTTCGCTTCTTCGTTGATGACGTCGAAGTTGGCGCCCGGGTCGGCGTCGCGGTCGATTTTGGCGCCGTCGACGACGCTGCGGCCGCCGTCGACCGCGTCATCACGGTCGTGCCGGTCGATCCGCTTGCCACCGTCGCGGTCTTGAGCGACCCGCCGGTGTTGCTGGGGGGACGCGACGTCGAGCAGTGGTCGGTGACTGTGCAGCCGTCTTCGACGATCCGCGGCGGCGGCACGAGCTTCACGGTTCGCTTCGCACCAACGACGGGCGGCGAATTCGAGGGAGCCCTCGTCGTCGCTTTTGGTGCGCGCAGCGACGAGAGGGCCGTCATCGCGATGACCGGGCGCGCTGCCGGCAGCGTCGACGAACCGGGGCTGCGCGCCGACGTCTACGACGGCACGTTCGACCGACTCCCCGACTTCATGACGCTGACGCCGACCACCACGCGCATTGCGCCGACCCTCGCCATCGACGCCGACCGGATCGGCACGGACTTTTTCGCCGCCCGCTTCGTCGGGGCCATCGAGATCCCGGCGGCCGGCATGTGGCAGTTCCAGAGTTCGTCAGACGACGGATCGCGCATCATGGTCGGCGGCACCGTCGTCGTCGACAACGATGGCCTGCACGGCCCCGTCAGCGTCGCTGGCGCCGTGGAACTGAGCGCCGGTCGTCACGCGTTTGAGGTGCAGTATTTCGAAAAAGACGGCGGCGAATCCCTGGCGGTCAGCTGGGAGGGCCCTGGTGTGGCCAGCAGTGCCATTCCGGCCTCGGTGCTGTTCACCAGCCCTTGAGGCAACTCAGGCCACAACAGGGGCTCAGGCGACGGTCCCAAACACGGCGCCAACGCCGGCGGTCAACGCCATCGCCAGCGCCCCCCAAAAGGTCACTCGCCACGCGCCCTTGACCACCGGCGCGCCGCCGGTCTTCGCCGCCAGAGCCCCCAACAGCGCCAGAAACACCAGGGACGCACCAGCCACCGCGGGGATCAACGCCGCCATGGGGACCAGGAAGGCAATCACCAACGGCAGGGCCGCACCGACGGCAAAGGTGCCAGCCGACGCCAGTGCCGCTTGCACCGGCCTCGCCGTCGTCAGCTCGGAGATGCCGAGTTCGTCGCGGGCGTGGGCGCCGATGGCATCATGGGCCATCAGCTGCACCGCGACCTGCCTGGCAAGCTCGGCGTCGAGGCCGCGACGCACATAGATGCCCGCCAGCTCCTCGTGCTCGTGGTCCGCATCCGCAGCCAGCTCCGCCCTCTCCCGCTCAAGGTCGGCGTTTTCGGTGTCTGATTGCGAGCTCACCGACACGTACTCCCCCGCCGCCATCGACATGGCGCCGGCGACGAGGCCGGCGACGCCGGCGGTCAGCAGATCGGCCCGAGCGGCGTGGGCGGCGGCGACGCCGACGACAAGGCTGGCGGTGGAGACGATGCCGTCGTTGGCGCCAAGGACGGCGGCGCGCAGCCAACCGATATGCTGTGAGCGATGACGTTCCAGGTGGCGCATGGCTTCGCTTGCTCCCGATGCCGGTCGACGTCAATCGTGGCTGCTGACGTGCCGCCACGCAGGCTCGCCAGCTGCCGGGCCCCAAGGTGCGCGATAACGCCCTCACCGCTGGCAACGACACCGTTTCCCAGGTGCCGTTGGTTCGCAGTCGTTCATGGCGGCGACACGGTGGACTCGCTGGCGATGATGACATTGCGCGTCAGGTCGACGGAGGCCGAGACGACAGCGCCGTCGGTGGCGGTGCAGACGACGTCGACGGCAGCGTTGGCGTCGATGTCGAACGCGCAGTCGGCGGGGACCAAATCGTGGTCCGTCAGGAATTGGCGCGTGGGTCCGTCCTGCCACAGCAGCCGAAACGTCAGACTGCGGGCCGGGCGAACGCCAAAGCGCGGCAGCCACGCCAGGTAGACCGGAGCTGCTTGATTCACCTCGTCCACGGCGTCGGTCGCGAAGGGCGGCAGCGACGGCAAGCGAACCACCCGCACCTCGCGATCACGGCCATCGATGGCGAAGCGAGCTTCGGGCTGGCGCGACAGCAGCAGCGACTGAAACGTCACGACGATGCTGTCGAGGCGCTGCTCCCAGGTCGAGCGCCCCACCCGCGCCACACTGCGCAGCAGCGCGTCGTCCAGGCGGGCGAGGAACACATCGTCGTCGACGACGACGACGGCCGGGGCGACGGCGCCGCCACGGTCCAGGCAGCTTTGCCGATGAGGCAGCACACAGCGCGCCACGCTGCCGGGAAACGCGCACAGGGCCTGCGTGCTGTTGTCGACAGGGCCGACGACGGCACGCAGCGCGGCGTCTTGCACCACCGTGTTCACCGTCAGAGCCGACGCCGCCGTGGCCAACGCCGCGCAACTGCCGTCGCCGACGCCGATGGAGTCGGTGCCATCCGCGATGGCGTCGACGACGACGTTGGCGGCGTCGACACCTCCTTCGGCGGCGTCGCGACCCACCACCACGAGCTGACGACGGGCGTCGGCGCGGGCGTCGCTGCGCAGCTGCCCAACCATGGCTGCCAGGGTCAGGGGCACGACGTCGGCGCCGTCGAGCACGGTGTAGATGGCGAGGTAGTCGTCGTCGGCGAGGCCATCGCTGATCCGCGCGTCGGCGCGCACCGCGTTTTGGACGGCGGCGCTGGCGCACACGCTGTCAGCGACCGCGGGGCCGTCGACGCAGGCATCGCCGCCGGCGCAGCCGCAGGACTCGCAGGCAGCCCGGGGAACACCGGCGGTACATTGCAGGGGACCATCGTCGACGCAGCTGTGGACGTCGAGGCCGGCACACAGGCTGGTCCATGCCTGGGACTGGATCGGAGCGGGAGGCGCATCGACGACGGGTTGGCACCCGGCGCCCGCCATGAGCACGCCGACGATGACAGCGACGACGACCGGGGTCACGAGGCGATGCATCCAGATGGTATACATGAGCGGGTATCCCTTCTGCCTCAGCTCAGGAGCCCCCAATGGCCGACCACAGCCCCGCTTTTGTCAAACTCGTCGATGCCGCCCGCGCGCGCGTGCGCGAATGCACCGTGGCCGACCTCAAGGCCCGGCTCGACGCCGGCCAGCACCCGGGCCGCGACTTCGTGCTCATCGATGTCCGCGAAGAGAGCGAATACGCCGTCGACCACATCGAGGGCAGCCTGCACCTGGGCAAGGGAATCATCGAGCGCGACATCGAAGCCCGCGTCCCCGACACAAGCGCCGAGGTCCTGCTGTATTGCGGCGGCGGCTTTCGCTCGGCACTCGCGGGCGTCAACCTCGTCGACATGGGCTACACCCGCATCGTCAGTGTCGACGGCGGCGTCCGCGCCTGGCGGGCCGCGGGCTACCCACTGACGACGGGCGGCCCCTCCCTTGGCTGAACGCCGGGAGGCCATGGGCGTCCCCTCAGCCTGGGCTGTTTCCCAGCGATGGGTGGCGAGTGCCGTTGTCGGCGTTCATCGATGGCTTCTCGTTGCATGCCGATGACGGGTGATGGCTGTCGACCCGCCCGCGACGGCGTAGGCTTGAGCGAGCTGCTCGACGGGCGCTGCGCAGGCGACATGAAACGCCCGCTCCATGCCAGGGAGTGAATGAGGGACAGGCGGAACCGCCTGTCCCACATTCACTCCCTGGCTGAGCGTGTGGGTTCGAGTGCCACCATCATGACCAGTGGTCTCGAACTTCAATGCTCAGGTCGGCTCAGACTTCGCAGGCGTTGCCGACGCCATCGACGTCGTCATCGGCTTGATCGGCATTGGCGACGTCGACGCAGTTGTCGCAGACGTTGCCGACGCCATCGTCGTCGCCATCGGCCTGGTCGGCGTTGTCGTCGTCTACGCAGTTGTCAGTTCGACCATTGAATGACGGCGAAAGCGGGCAGACCGTGCCGCGCGTGTCGCCGCATTGGAGGTCGTTCCACCTGTTATTGCCAAAGGCCTCGACGCAGTCTTCGTTGTTGGAGTTGTTGGGCTCACCGTCGTTGAAGTTCGACTCGGTTTCGAAATCAAAGGTGGTGCCATCGGCCCACACGAAGGTGCCTTCGACGGCGGTATCATTGAGCCCGATCCAATATTCAATATTGCCGATGTCGTCGACGAGGGCTTGCTGGTCGCCGTCGTTGTGAAACACGGGCAGGGTCAGGCCGAGTGATGCACACAAGGCGGCTGAGCCGGCGGCGGTGCTGACACCGCAGACCAAAGCGCTGCCTCGAAGCGTGCAGGCCTCGGGCACGGAGTCGTCGCAGACGCCGTCGCCGTCGGTGTCGGCGCCATCGTCGGCGGGGTTCGGGGCGCCGTTGGCGCAGTCGTCGCAGCCGTCGCTGTCGCTGTCTCTACAGACCGTGCTGATCGTTGGTTGCAGGTCGTCGGCGTTGATGACGGTGTCGCCGTCGATGTCGCCGTCACAAACGTCGCCGTCGCCGTCGCGGTCGATGTCGGATTGGTCGTTGTTGACGATGTCGGGGCAGTTGTCACAGCTCGCGCCCTCGTTGCTGAGAAGGTCAAGCTCGCAGCTGTCTTGCTCGCAGGCGGCAACAATCGACGGCAGCGCCGGAATCAGACAACCCGAGGCGTCAGGAGCGGTGATCCTGACAAAGTTCACCTGAGCCGTCGCCGACAACTCGAGTTCGAGGGCGCCGTCAGAGGAGATCTCGAGGTCATTGGCTCGACGCAAGCTTGAGAGCGTCACCTCATTCACCTGCGACAACTCAATGACTGACACACCGAGAAGCGACGGTGCTTCCACGGCGGCGATGCCGAAGGTGCTGAAATCGCGTGCGACGGCCGTGAGTGTCGGCAACGACAGCCGCGCGATGGGCTCCTCGTCGGTCACCACGACGAATTCCTCGTCGATTGACGTCAATGCCGGGAACGTCAATGCGAAGGTCGGATCGTCGGTGATGACCACAATTGTCAACGAGCCGTGCACCCGCTGCAGACTCCCGAGAGCCGACACATCCGAGGTTTCGTCGATCAGGATAACGGCGCCGCCGACGATTTCTTCGCAGCCGGCCAGCAGACCGAGTTGATCGACTTCGAAGAATTCGCCACCGCACGCCAACAGTTCGCCGCCGTCTACGCCGTCTACGCCGTCTACGCCGTCGGTGCCGTCTGCGCCGTCTGCGCCGTCTGCGCCGTCTGCGCCGTCTGCGCCCGCCGCGCCCGCCGCTCCCGCCGCGCCGCCAGCGATGGTGGCCGTGGAGCCGTCTGGGCACGTGATGGTGCTGGAGCCGTCCTCATTTTCTGTGACCGTGCATGGCGTCTGCTCGCAACCGGCGACGGCCGCGACAGAGACTGCAGCAGCGGCTGCGGCCAAGGTGCACGCGATGGTGGTCATGCTGTTTTTCATCATCTTTTTTACCGTCCATCCTTCAGTTCAAAACACGATTTCTGTGCAGTCAGGCCGAGGCGAAAACCATGGATGTCGACGCTGTGCGGCCCAACGACGTTCAGCAAAATTGGGGTGAACGAAAAATATTCGGTCGATATTTCTCGTTCCAAGGCCCTTGGGAGACTTGTCCGAATGGTGATGAAGGTCGAGGCGGCATGTAAGGCGTTGCCACCTTCTGAGCAAGCTTGACGCGGAATCTCGCCCCACCCTCAGGATGGGCGCCGGTTTCGCCATACCCCAATGCCCTCGCAGCCTGCCGGCATGCGCGACTGTGCTCGACCAATCCCTTGGCGTCGCGCTTGCGCCAGCCTCTCGACGGGCGTTTCGCCGACACCATGAAACGCCCGCCGCCTGACGGCCGCAGACAGCACAACTCACCGTCGTCGTCGTCGTCAGCTCAAGCGAGGTACCGGGTGCCAAACGCCGAGGCACCACTGACGCGGCGGGCCCGACCGTTGGCAGCGAGGTGTTCGCAGACACGCCATACCGTCTCGGTTTCGGCGGTTTCGCCAATCGACGCCGCCAGCTCGTCGGCGGTGTGGGCCACCTTGGCCTCCTTCAAGGCCGCAACAACCTTCTGCTGCAGGCTGATGACGGCCTGGGCCGCCTTCTTGCCGGCCTCGACGCCGGGCTGGTGATAGGCGTTGATGTTGACGAAGCTGGCGTAGAAGCCGACCGCGCGCTCATACAGCGCAATCAGGGCGCCGACGCTGCGGGGAGTGACGTCGTCGATGGTGATGGTGATCGAGTGGCGACCGCCCTCGTACAGGGCCCGACGGGTGCCCAGCAAAAAGCCAAACAAGAAGTCACCCGAGGTAATGCCGGGCTCGACGTCGATGGAGCTGCCCGCCCTCTCCTTGAGCACCTGCAGGAAGGTGATGAAGAAGTTGGGGACGCCGTCGCGCAGCTGCTGCACGTAGGCGTGCTGGTCGGTGGAGCCCTTGTTGCCGTAGACGGCGATGCCCTGGTGCACCTGCTTGCCGTCGAGGTCATGTTCTTTGCCGAGGGACTCCATCACGAGCTGCTGCAAGTACTTCGACAGCAGGGTCAAGCGGTCCTTATAGGGCAGGACCACCATGTCCTTCTCCCCCTTGCCGCGGGTGGCCTTGAGCCACGACAACGCCAGCAGCAGGGCCGGGTTGTGGGCGTGGTCGGTGGCGCGCGTCAGCACGTCCATGGCGGCAGCACCATTCAGCATGGCGCGGACGTCGATGCCCTGGAGGGCGGCGGCCAGCAGACCAACGGCGGAGAGCTCCGACGTCCGGCCGCCCACCCAATCCCACATCGGAAAGCGGGCGAGGAAGTCTTCGGCGACGGCGACCTTGTCGAGGGCCGAGCCTTCCTGGGTGACGGCGACGATGTGGCGGCTGGGGTCGAGGCCGACGGCACGGTAGGCGCTTTGGGCTTCGAGCAGGCCGTTGCGCGTTTCCTTCGTGCCACCGGACTTGGAGATGACGATGGTGATCGTGCGGGACAGGCCGCCGTGGCCTTCGATGGCTTCCAGGACGCGGTCGATGCCGTCGGGGTCGGTGTTGTCGAAGAAGAACGGCTTCAGGCGATCAGCCGAGGTACCCAGCGCATCGGCGACGAACTGGGGGCCCAGCGCCGAGCCGCCGATGCCGACGATGAGCACGTTGGCAAACAGCTCACCGAACTCGCCGCGCAGCTTGCCGGTGTGGCAGTCGGCGGCGAAGCGCACCATGCGCAGCAGGGTGTCTTCGATGGCACGGCGGTCCTCCAGCGACGGCGCCATCTCGGGAGCGCGCAGCCAATAATGACCCACCATGCGCCCCTCGTCGGGGTTGGCGATGGCCCCCTTCTCAAGCGCGGCCATCGACGTCAGTGCCTTCGTGGCGGCGTCGGAGTGGGCGGCAAAGAACGCCTCGTCGAGGTCCATGCGGCTGATGTCGATGGAGAAGCCGAGGTCGGCGTTGGCGAAATACTGAGCCTTGGTGCGCTCCCACAGGGCCTTCTGGTCGGTCATGGCGTGCTCCTTCGAATGACGTGCTGCAGACGGGCGTGTGTTCCCTCGCCAGCCCGACCACCGTCAACCCTGCCTCGCTGTGCCTCATCACGCGGCCGTCATGCCAACGACGCTGCCCTCTCGGCGCCGTTGCCTCGCGGGCCTGCCGCTGCCGCCGTGGAGGCCAACACGACGCCACCGCCGGGCCCGACCGCGACGGCGACATGGGTCACCACCATCGAGAGGTGGCGCGTGGAACGACAGCAATCTCGCGTGGAACCCCGCCAACGGACCCACGCCGCCGGGCGCATCCGACAGCGGTTCCAGGGCCGACGGCGCACCGGCTGGCTTCGGCACAGGTCGTGAAATGTCGGATGTATGCCCACAGACTCCCCGTTCCTCCCTCGCCGTCTCGTCGACCTGCGGGTGCTTGGCGCCCGCTCCCTGCCCAGCCGGACCCTGGTGCGGCTGGTGGCCGGGTCCGGGCCCGACGACGACGCCATCGACACCGCCACCGCCGCCCTCCACCTGGCCGACCCCGCCCGCGAGGCGGTGCTCCTCGAGTCCTCGGTGGGCCCACGACTGCTCGCGGCCCTCGAGCTTGGCCGACGTGCCGCCGCCCATCGCTCACCCGCCAAGACGCGCATCGTGGGCCCCGGTGACGCCGTCGCCGCCCTGTCGTCACGATTGGTGGGCGACGGCCGTTGGTGGCTGCTGGCCCTCGACGTCCGCCTGCGCGTCGCCCGGGCCGTCGCCCTGACCGTCGCCGGCGCCCACGACGACGACAGCCAAGAAGACCGCACCAACGACGCGAGCGCCGCCAACGACAACGTCGCCGACGTCACCGACGAGGACGTCGCCGTTGGTGCGCTGCAGCAGACGCTGGCGGCGGCGTGTCGACGGCTGGTGCTGGTGCGGCAGGTCGATGGGCCAGCGGTGGCCACGGCGCGCGACGCGGCGCTGTTTGTGGCCCTGCGAGGTCGCGCCGCAGTGGTCGGCGTGGCCGCCCTCGACGCCGTCATCGTCGGCGACGACGGCTGGTGTTCGTTGCTGCGCCTGGGCTGCGCGCCAACGCGAGAGCGGCGCTACCGCTGACGATGTCGGCGCTGCTGCCCTACCGGACCAGGTCGGTGAACAACGACGGCACCGGCGCGTGAAACGTCAACTGCTCGCCGGTGGTCGGGTGGGGAAAAACCAGCTCGCGGGCATGCAAACACAAGCGCGAGCGGCGCTTCATGGAGCCGTAGCGATCGTCGCCGACGACGGCGTGGCCGAGGCTCAGCATGTGCACGCGGATTTGGTGTTTGCGGCCCGTGTCGATGCGCAGCTCCACCAGGCTCAGG
>CAJBHN010000072.1 GCA_903952805.1 uncultured Myxococcales bacterium
CCGGGGAGATGGTCAGGTTGCCTCGAATGTTGACCGGTACAGGGCTCTGAGATTCGCGATATGCTCTCCGAGGACGTCGATGTGGCGTACGCGTCGTAGCGCGCGAACGGCTCAAGGCTCGCCGCCTGGGGAGCAGCATCTCGCCGCCTTCTTTCGGCGTCCTTGACCGCGTACGCACTCCACTCCACTCCAAGCCGGCGTCGACGCCGCCGCTCTGGAGCGCCTGTCGGTCACGGGGTCAGGTGCTGGTGACAACCTCGTCGAGGTCGATGAGGATCTTGGGTGAGCGCGCCAGCAGAGCCAACAGCGCAACAAGTTGGAAGCTCGGTTCTGACGCACCTGAGCGGATGCGAGAGAGATAGCCTGGCGAGAGGCGGAGAGACGCCTCAATCTTGCTCACTGGCGCTGCCTCCCGCACCAAGGTGTCGATAGCACGTGTCGCCGCACTGGTGAGGCGCGCGCGGTGGAGTTCCTCGAGGACATCGCTCACTCGGTCGATCTCGGCAGGCGTCATCGGTATCTCGCCACAGACACTGCATTCCTTCAGGACAAGGTCCGCAGGGAGCTCATAGGCGTACCCCTTGTACATCTCGGTCCGCCCGGCTCTGGCGAAGCGAGAAAACGTGCCCTTGCCACAGGTGGGGCAGAGCTTTGGCGCGCGTTGGTTGGTCATGGAAGCACCACCTTTCGTCGTGCGGTCAGGAGGAAACTGCCGCGCTCCTCGTGGAATGACACCACTTGGAGGTAGGGGTCGTACGGAGGCTCGCAGTCATTGTCAGCGTAGAACTTAATATACCATTGAACCGACTCGAAATGAAGACCGTACACATCGCATTTGGCGGGCGGATTGGGCAGATGCACAGAGTGGTCATAGTCGTCGCTCGAGAGTGCCGCGAAGGCTTGGATGGCCTTCGCTTTGCCAGACCGGGCCGTGAGGAAGTGCGCTGCCAAGTCGTCACGAGCCGACCGCGTAAACTCGATTCTTCCTTCTGCGACAAGCTGCTGAACCTCCGCAAGCGACTCGATGGGTCCTTTGATGCGTGTCATCGTGTACCTCAGCATATTGAACACAGTTCAATATGGCAAGTGGGGTTCTGGGCTCCTCCAGATGGTGGAGTGTGGCCCCTTCACCCGACAGGGGCCGCACGTTGGCAGTGGCATCCAGCGAAGGGCACTCCGGCGTCTCTGGCGAGGGCTCGGACTCATGTGGGATCCGCGTCGGTTGCTCCCGACCGGGCCCCTGTTGCAAAGTCGCGCAGTCAGGGCGGGCGTGCGATGACCAAGACGATGACAACCGGCACGCCGAGCGGTACGAAGAAGAAGGCGCCGAAGCCCCGGCGCGGCCGCAAGCCGACCGGGCTGTTGCTGTTCGCCGACGGGCAAGCCCTGCTTCAGAGCGCCCAGTTGGTCGTGCTGTCGTCGCCGTCCGCCCCCGCCGTCGCGCAAACGTTTTTGTCGACGTCCCGTGTGCGAGCTCGATTGTGAAGTGGGTCGGTCCGCTCGGCATCGGCGTGCCTTCTGATGTTGAGCTGCAATCGCACAGAGGACGACGCCAGACAGTGCCGCGAAGAAGTCGTGGCCGGTCATGGCGTCGCCACTGATGCTGACCAGGTTGGTCCCGTCGTCGAGCAGGTTCTCCAGGCGGGGGATGGGGTTAGTGACATGCCTTATCCGACACCTGAGGTGAAATTGGCGCAGCCTGTGTCGATTCGAGCCAGGAACAGCTAGACCTGACTCCGCCCCGATCATACGAGAGAGGATGCACATTCGCCGCACGGCGAACTCTTTTTTCGTCCCAATTGCACGGTGCCATGGCGGAATCTCGCGATGGCGCTTTCAACCGAGACGATGTCGAAAATCCTCATCGTTACGGAGGGTGACGTGACCGTTGAGATGGGTGTCGTGGACGAGATCGGTCAGACCACCATTCCAGCTGCGATGCTTCAGCATCTGCCGATGATATTGGATGAGGGCATCGTCTGCGTCGCCCCTGACATGAATGGCCGCTTTCTCAAGCTTATGTCCAACGCGCGTTTTGTCGAGATGAGCAGGCGGGTGGCGGCGCTGCCGAGACATCCGGCGGCGGATATTTTTCGCCGTTTTGTCGTTGCAAACACCGAGCGAATCGAAGTCACACCGAGGGGTGACCTGACTATACCTCGGATACTCCGTGAAGGAGGAGGCCTCAAAGCAGGGGGCGGCACGGTGGTATGGCGCGCACGTGAGGACGTAGTCGAACTCTGGTCGCTCGAGTGTTTTCCAACTGAGGACCAGCCCCCATCGCTGGAGCAGGAGCTCGCCGCGCACAGCATGATTCAGCATCCGCAAGCGACATTGCCGTCATTTGTCGCCGGCGAAGTGCGCACGCAGGTCGGTCCTTTTGCACTTTGGAGCCCGGCCTCCATCGGTACATTGCATCGTTGGTGGGGCGTCCGGCGGGCCGACCCGACAGTGGTGTTGTCGGTCATCACCTTCGGTGCTGACGGCGAAGACTACGAATCCGGCAACGAAGACCTCGGTGATGGCGCCTCCAGTGGTGCTGATGACGTCATCGCCGAATACGATATCGCATCGAACGTCTGGCGAGCAGCGCGACGCGCGCATCTGGGTCTGAGCCTCCAAGACCTGATGGCGCGCAACACATCTGGCGTGCTCCCGTTCGATTTTCTCGTTGCTATTGCACGCGCGCTCACGCGTGGCACCCGCGCGTTGCGACCGGTCGCTGGTCCAGCGGATATCAATATTGGCATCGATGGCGTCATCACGGTCGACGGTCTTGACGAACTTGGACTCACCCGATTTCAATGGTGGCGCGGACCAACGCTCGAAGATGCCGAGGCCTGTCATGCGCTCCTCTCCGAGGTGCTCAGCACCATCCCCGATGTAGACATCACTGCTCTCTTGCACGCTGTGCGTGCCACGCAAACCAACAGCCCTGCGGCCGAGCATGGATTCGTCGCGAGTATCGTCGGCGGGCTGGCACCCGATATCGTTGAGCGTGAGCATAATCGCGTTGATGAGCTGTCTCTTCTCAATGCAGACTCGTGGCATACTTGGTCAACCGTCTACGAGGCGCATCTCCCGCCCGCTGTTGCGGCGCCACCGACATCGACGACGTCCGCTGTCAGCGTTCTCGACGAACGAACGATCGACCAACTGCGAACTTTCGAGCGAGACAGACTGGGCGAAATCTCGGATCACTTCAGTCTGGAAACGACGAGGCTTGTCGACGAGCTCGAAGATGCGTGGCGTGAGCAGAGGTCGAGTGATACCGAGCATGCCGCGCGGGCCCTTCGGACGCTCGCCCGTGAGACAGGGACCCTTCACGTATGGGATGTCGCTGTCGACATTCAACAGCGGAGCGGTAGTCCATACGACACCACGACGATCGAGCAGCTGCGTGCCGCCATTGCCACCGCCAGCAATGCACTTTGCGTTGCACTGAGAATCGCCGTCCGGCCGTGAGTGCATTGAACGCTACGGCGAGGACGCCGAACGCATCGAAGCGAGCTCCCTATGCTCGAAACAGGAATCGAGCTCCAAGCTGATAAGCGCGCTCGCCAGCAGGCACGAACCTGTAGGTTTCGAAACGACTCCTCAGTGAGGCAGGGGTTGATGATGTCGAGCTTGGGTCCATGCGAGCGCTTGAGTTCGAGCGATGAAGGGACAGCGCGTTGCGCTGTCGACGAATCAGGGCTGCGCGTAGACCGCGATCACTTCGATGCAGAGTCGGGAACTTCGCTCCCGCCAGGCGGGGACGTAGGGGAAGTCTGAGGGAATAAGGTCCTCGATATGGTCCCACAAACCGTTGAGTTCGGCGCTCGTTACCGATTGGGGCCCGCCGACACAGATGCACAATCTCCTAAGCCCGGGACGTGCGCGAAGACGCGCCACAAAATCGCCGAGATTCTCTGCGAGTGAGGTCACGAATACCCGGTGCGTCGTGAGTTCCACGTGTCTAACCTCAGCAGGCTCCCAGAGCCAGTGCTCTCCCTCGTACATCATAGGGTGGTACCAACAGGTCTCAACGAAGGCGCAGATGATCATGCTCGCCCGCCGCGCCTCCGCGAGACTCGAGGCTCGAATCGTTGGCAGCGCACCCGGAATCTCGCCAGGCCCGACGACGATGGCGACGTCGCCCCACTGCCACGGATGCTTCGATGCGACGAAATCATCGGCATTCCCGATGACGACGTCGAGCACCGGCACCGGCGCTCGACAGACGAAGCGGGAGCGCGCTCCGCGCATTCTGCCAAGAAAGCGGACGTTCACGTCGGACACCATGTGGTACCGACTCGTCGAGGGTCGACTCATCATGGGTGGACGCGTCCAGGGTGGGCTCGTGTCTTCGCGGGCGGCGACCGGCGGTAAACCGTCTGCGCGCTCCTGTCCCTCGGGTGTTGCCCACGCAGCCCAAGCCGTTGGACCGAGGAGTGAAAGCTGTTCTGCAGCGTCGTACTCGGCACGGCACGCCTCCGGCACAAGCCCGGTGACAACGCCCGCAATGAGTTCACGCTCGCGCTCCGACTCGAGGTCTCCCGTAGCAGCGACGTGCGCGAGGAGTTCGTCGATTTCGACTCGCTCGATATCGCGCAGAGTAGCCACGACCATCCGGATACCCATCCGGATAAATTCGTCAGAGTTGGCGCTCCACTGTAAACCGGCTGGATTCCACCGACCCGGCCGCTGGAGGTCGAAGCCGTCAACGGTGACAACGCCGTCGACGCCGACGACGATATCGTGAGGACTACAGATTGGCTCGCACGAACGCCCCCCCGACATCAGCGCACGCACCACGCCAGCGAGCAATTCGCGCGGCGGGTCTCCACGACGGTCGGCCGCGAGCAGCGTCGCGAGTGTGATACCCGGGTGGGCGCGTCGCGAGATCCACGCGTGCGCGCCGGCGCCCACATCGACGCGGTTGCGGCCGCCGTCGACGTAAGACGAGTCGAGTATCGTATAGCCGTGCACACGGGTGCCCACATCGACGCGGTAGCGGGCGTCGCGGTCGACGACGCCCGGCCGCTGCGCTCCGCCTCTGAGCCAGAGGAAGTTCTCGCGTACGGTCCACCGGCCCTCCCGAGTCCGGTAAACGCCGGGCTCAGACGGCTTTGCGCAGGTCAAGACCGACAGGCGCTCGGTTGGATCCGACGTGTCGACGCCGCACCAGCGGCGCACGGGTCCCACACTCTGCGGAGCCCACAGCGCAAATGGTCCGACGACCGCGCGCTCGGCGTTCTTGACGAAATCGGGGAGTGTCACTTTCTGCATCGGTTGATGGCCGTTCCGGCTGAGCCCCGAAGAATCGCCTGCACAGGCTACGATGCCGAGTCGTCATTCGTCATCATACCGCAGAGCGCGCATCGAGCATTGGCATTGACCCGCGCAGATGCGCCCGGGCACGTAATTCGATTGGACAATGAGTTGCTTCCCTTGCCGTCGCCAGGCGTGGTCCCCGACCGCCAGATTCAGGCCTGGACCGCCAATTGGCTCCGGGTCGTTGGCGCCACGGCCTGGGTTCCCGGTCCCAGCGCGCGCCCCGCTGTCCTTGGGTGACCGTGACGCGCGGTGTTGTAGACGGGCAGCTCAGCAAGGAGGGAGGTCGTGCGCCGTTGCGGTGTCTTCGCCGTCTTCGCGACGGCTGACGATGTCGATCACTGCAGCCTCAAGCTCGTCGATGTCCTGTGCCCACTGTCGCCCGGCCAGCGGCCGGAGCTCATCGGCAGTGAGGCTCGTGGCGGGCAACCCGCGCCGAGCAAGCAGCGCATGGATGGCCGCAGGGACGTCGTTGAGGCGGTCGCGTAGCGGCAGAATCTCGACAATCAGTGCACCGAGACGCGCGAATAGCGCTTCGCGAAATGCTCCCGCGGTATCAAACCAAGCAAAATCGCGGCGCGTCGTTCCGACAATGCGACCGGTAAACGTCTGCCTCTCGTCCCCCCCGACGGGAAGGTAGGAGCCGGCGTACAGGAGTCGCAGGACGCGTTCCTGCAGCGGCAGTGTCAACGCGTCGATGTCCTGCAACACGAGCGCTCCCGCGTCTGCCTCGGCGAGCAACCCACCGGACGCAAACCCGCGCTCTCTGCGCGATAGGGGGACGAAGCCGAAGATCTCGCGCTCAAGCACCGATGGGGGCAGACCGGCACAAGGGACGACCACGATAGCTGTCTGTGTCGGACCATCGTGGCCAAGTAGGCGCCGGGCGGCGAGTTCGAGCCGTGAGCCAGGTGATCCCGCGACCAGGAACCCGTTTTCACCGACGCGCGCCTTGCGCCTGGCCTGGTGCAACGGCATCAACTGCCCGTTGACTCGGAAGCTGTTACCAATGAGCGCGCTGACACCGTCTACGGCAGCGCTTCGGTTCGCGGCATGGCGGGGCTTGGCCGCTGGCGGTCCTTCCGCGGGCGCTCGGACGACGGCAGAAGTCGCGGTTGAAGCCGTCGTCGCCAATATCGCCGGCGGTGTTTCGAGGCGCCGCGCGATCTCATCGAGGATCTGCAGCGCCGTAAGCGCAGGCTGGCTCGCCGCGAGCGCCTCGACTCCGTCGCGAAGCATGCGAGCATTCCGCGCGAGCCTCTCTTCGCGCGTGGCACTTTCACTGGCCAAGATGTCGCAAAGCTCCTCTTCGATGACTTTGCGTTGCTCGCTCAGGAAGTACCGCCTTCGCGTATGCTCAGGGTTCTGTGATTCGTCGGCTCGTTCGCCGATCTCACGGAGTTCTTCGTCGGTCGCCTGCAGCTGCTTTCGCAGGTCGTACTCGCGATACACCTTGCTCACCTCGAACTCGATCTTCGAGCGGACCCGTTGCCTGATTTTCATCGCCTCGAACTTGCGACTCAACAGCTCGAAAACGCGCGTCAGCCGCACCTTCAAGTTCACGGCCTCGAGGATCTCCTGCTTCTCCTCGATGGCGAAGTCGGTGTTCGCGATGATCAGGTCCGCGAGGTGGCCTGGGGTGTTGATGCTTTCGAGCAATAGCTTCGCCATGACCGGAGCCTCCGGCAGCATGTCGATCGTCTCGCAGGCGATGTTCTTCAGGGTGACCGCCAGCGCGTTGATCTCGACGTCACAGGTGCCCTCGTCGAGCATCGAGGTCAGCCGCGCGGTGAAGAATGGCTCCACTTGCGTGATCGCATCGAGACGGAAGCGGGCGAGGCCTTCGACCACCATGCTGAAGCCATCCTTGCCGACCCGGGCGACCTTGATGATCCGGGCCACCGTCCCGACCGCGTGAAGG
>CAJBHN010000073.1 GCA_903952805.1 uncultured Myxococcales bacterium
AGCGGTGATGGCGGCGCTGTCGGCGAGCACGACGGGGCTGATGATGCCCGCACCCGTGACGGCGAAGGTCGCCGACGAGATCTGGACCTGGTCAAAGAAGGTCTGGGCATTGCCGTCGATGCGCACGAGGTCGCCGACGGCAGGCTTGGTGGCGTTGCCGACGAACGTGAAGATGCAGCTATTGTTGACGCCAGCGAAGGCCGTTGGCGCCGTGGCCGCCGGATCAAGCTGCGAGAAGAAGCCGTTGGTGGCGACGGCGGTGACGACCATGTTGGCGACGCTGACGGGTTGGGGCGGCGTCGACAGGGCCAGGTTGGTCTTCAGGTCGTAGATGCTGGTGGGGCAGCCCTGGCCGTTGGGGTTGGCGATGGCAGGGCAGGCGTCGCAGGCGTTGCCCGCGCCGTCGCTGTCACCGTCAAGCTGGTCGGCGTTGGCGACGTCGGCGCAGTTGTCGCCGGGGGATTCGACGCCGTCGCCGTCGCGGTCGTTGGGGTTGAACACCGAGCAGGTCGAGGTGTTGGCGTCGAGGGGGCAGGGGTCGCAGACATCGCCCTGGGCGTCGTCGTCCTCGTTGGCCTGAGCGCCACCGTCGACCGGGCGGATGGGATTGAAGACCGTGGGACAGTTGTCGCTGGCGTCGTCGATGCCGTCGCCGTCGGTGTCGCCGGCCGCGGGGACGCCGGTGTAGAGGCTGCTGCCACCAATGGCGTCGACAGCCTGGGTACGGGCGGGCACGCAGGTGGGCTCGTCGGCAAGGGCATCGCCGGCGCAGTTGAAGAGGTCATAGCGAGCGCCGTTTTGGGCAGCCTGGAGGGCCGCGAGGTCCTTGCCGGCTTCGCGGGTGGCGCAGATGCGCTTCTGCGTGCCGCACACATCGAGCGTATCGCACGTGGCGTCGAGGGAGGCGACGACGGCGGCGTCGCCGTTGAGCACGCGCCCATCTTTGAGGACGAGCACGACGTCTTCGGGGCTGCCGGTGACGACGGAGCTGAAGGGGCCACCACGGCGTTGGAAGATCGCGATGTCGGCGCGGTGGCCCACCTGCAGACTGCCAATGGCGTTGTCGGCGTGCAGGGCCTGCGCGGCGTTGATGGTCACCATGCGCCAGAAGTCAGCGCGCGTGAAGACGCCGCCATAGTTGTTGTCGTTGAGGTCGATGGCGCATTGGAGTTCGCGGGACATGTTGATCGAACCCGACGGCACCCAATCGGTGCCCAGGGCGATGTTGACGCCGAGCCGCTTCATCAGCGCCACCGGCGCCGTCTCGCCGTACAGCGAGATGTTGGAGCGGGGCGACCAGATGAGGCTGGCGCCGCGCTCGGCCATGATGGCCACGTCGATGGGCGTGAGGCCGACGCCGTGGATGATGGCAGCGTTGTTGTCGATGACGTCTTTGCCGCCGCCAGCGGTCGAGCTCAGGCACAGGAATTCGTTGCGCGCTTCGGCGTCGATACCCTCGGCGATGTGCGGGGCGTTGGGTCCGGAGGGCCGGTCGGCGATGTCGGGGTAGCCGCAGCCGGTGGCCAGTTGGGTCGCGTTGCTGTCGCCGAGGGGAAAGGTGACATAGCGGACCGAGCGGATGCCGAGGGCCGTGGCGTCGGCGGCGGCGTCGAGGTTGCGGATCACGCCGCCGGTGGCGAGGGAGAAGCCACCCGAGGCCAACGTCGCCGTCGCGCCCGACAGCGAGAAGCGGAACTCACCGAGGGCTTTGGCATCGGCATTGGCGTTGCCTGGCGCGTCGATGGACGGATGGTTGCGCTTGCCGCGGCGCCAATCGTGGCGTTGTTCCCAACGCAGGTCACCAGCGATGCTGCTGTTGTCGGGGTTGTTGGTCTGGCCGGGCACAGCGACGGTGCCGTCGTAGCCGTACCAGGGCTGCTCGTTCATCCAGCCGGCGTGGTCGTGGGCGTTGATCAGACCCGGCGACACGACCGCGTCACCGCAGGCAATCTGCGTGAAGCCGACGGCAGCAGCCGCGCAGTCGCAGCCGACACAGGTGATGGCGCCGGTGTCGTCGTAGGCGACGGCGCCGCCCTCAAAGACGGTGCTGACACCAAGCACGGTGCCATAGACGACGGTGCCAGCGCGCTCACCGGGGGTGACGCTGCAGGTGTCGGCCCCCGAGGGGACGGGGGCGCCGGCGCAGGCCTGGATGGTGAAGGAGCCTTCGGCGCCGGGTTCACCCTCGCCTTCGCCTTCTCCTTCACCCTCTCCTTCTCCTTCACCCTCGCCTTCACCTTCTCCTTCACCCTCGCCTCCTCCTCCGTCGGGAGAGGCGGGGCAGCCGGCGATGGCCAGTGCGGAAACAGCGAGGAGCGAGAAGAGAACGCGCTTCATGGGCGGGGTGTACCAGAGGATCCCCGGCGCGAAAGTGGGCGGCACCGATTGGCACCCGATGGGCACCCGATCGGCATCCGCGCTTCGCACAGCCGTGAAAAAGCGACGTCCGGCTGCCCGGTCGTGACTGCCAGGTCGATGCGCATCCCCGATACGGTCAAGTTACGCAGTGCGTCAGCTGCGGTGGACCCCGTGATGGCCGGTGGCTCGCGTTCGGAGATCGGATCCAGTCGACCCACATGTACGATCGGGTCGTACCAGGCTGTCTCAGGTTCGGTCGTCCCGATGGCGGGCGCCGATTCGCAGTAGTGAGGAACCATGCGCATTATTTACGGCGTCGTCGGCGAGGGCATGGGTCATGCGACCCGCAGCCGCGTCATTCTTGAACACCTGCTGGCCGCCGGTCACGACATCGTCGTCGTCGTCAGCGGCCGGGCCCACGGCTTTCTCACCAGCAAGTTGGCGGGCCGGGAGCGAATCCGTGTGGAGGAAATCCACGGACTGCACCTGAAGTTCGAGGGCAACGACCTCGACGTGTCCGAAAGCATCTTGTCCAACATGAAGGGAGCACCCGCGGGCCTGGTGAAGAACCTTGGCGTGTTCGCCGACCTCGTCAAAGGTTTCGACGCCGATGTCGTCGTGTCCGACTTTGAGTCCTTCGCCTGGTTCTTTGCCCGGCTGAACCAGATTCCGCTCATCAGCATCGACAACATGCAGGTGCTGAATCGCTGTCGCCATGACGATCTGGCCAGCGACGACGAGAGCTTCGCGTTTCGGCTGGCCAAGTTCGCCGTCAAGGCCAAGCTGCCCGGCGCCTACCATTACCTTGTGAGTTCATTCTTTTTCCCGCCCGTGAAGAAGGCGCGCACGACGCTGGTGCCCCCCATTTTACGCCCCGAGATCCTCGCCGCGCGCCGCGAACCCGGCGACCATGTCCTCGTCTACCAGACCGCCGCCGCCAACGCCGACCACCTGATTGCGACCCTGAAGAAGCTGCCGTGGCGCTTCAAGGCCTATGGCACCGGTCGCACCATGGTCGACGGCAACGTCGAGTGCTGCCCCTTCAGCGAGACCCAATTCGTCGACGATTTGCGCACCGCCCGCTGTGTCGTGGCGGGCGGGGGCTACTCGTTGATGGGCGAGGCCGTGCACCTGCACGTGCCGCTGCTCTCCATCCCCATTCAGGGCCAGTACGAGCAGGAACTCAACGCCCGCTACCTGCAGCGCCTTGGCTACGGTCGGTGGGCCGACGCCGTCGAATGCGATGTCATCGAGAGCTTCGTCAACGACGCGCCCACGATGCAGGCGGCGCTGGAAACCTACGTGCCGCGCGACAACGCGATGCTCTTTGCCTGCCTCGATGAGCTGTTGCACGACATCTCGCTCGACGAACCGGCCAGGGATGCGCTGCAGACCCGGGCCATGGGGGCCTATGAGCGCCCCGCCAGCGGCTTGTCGGCCAAGCTGCGGACGGTACTGGACAGCGACGACGACGACAGCACCGACCCGGGCCAGCTGGGGCGGGGCCCACGGTGAGTGCCTTGCTGGGTCCTCAGCGTGTGCGTGGGATCGGGGCTGGACCCGATGGCACCGCTCATGTGGGTCACGACCGCAGCGGTCGCTCTGTACTGGTCCATCGCTTGCGGGCAGGCGTGATCAACGACCCCATCCGTCGACGACGGCTGGAGCGTCGCGTGGCCTTTGAGCAGGCGGCGTCCGCGTCGCTGCTCCCCGGCTTTGAGCGGCTCAGTGGCGTCGATCTGACGGGTCTCCCGCCCATCATCATGGTCGACGCCGTACCCTGTGTGACGCTGGCGGAGCTGCTGGACGTTTTGCGGGCAGCGCCCAAGCGGGGCCTGCACGTCCTCGCCGACCTGGCCCGTGCCCTCGCTGCGGCCCACGCCGAGGGCATTGCCCATGGTGCGTTGTCGCCATGGTCCATCGGCATCAATGTCGAGGC
>CAJBHN010000074.1 GCA_903952805.1 uncultured Myxococcales bacterium
CGACGACGACGTCGACGACGGCGAGGTCGTCGAGGCCGTCGTCGTCGTCGGCTCCGGTGAGACAGGCGGTGGCTCAGGCTCGCGCGGGCGCAGGGCATCCAGCGATGGGCAGGCGGCGCTCGCCGTTTTGGCGACTTTTTTCTGCAGGGCGGCGAGACGACGCTGGGTCTCGGTCTTCTTCTTGCCGCCGAGGGCGGGGATGGCACCTTTGAGCAGCGCCCGCGCCCCCTCGAGGTCACCGGCCAGCTCGGCGGCCTGGGCCGCATTGAGCTGGAGGTCGACGGCGGGGCCGAGGGCGTGGGCCGCCTCAAACAGGCGCATGGCCTCGCACCAGCGCTCAGCATCGACCGCGGCGAAGGCCTCGGACTCGAAGCGGGCGGCCTCGGTCGTTGCTGGTGCTGGTGCTGGTGCTGATCTCGTCGTCGCTGGCTCGGCGCGGGCCCCGCCCGGGCCCGGCACGAGCAGAGCCGCCATGACGACCAGAGCCAGCGCGAGGAAGCATCTCGTCGTCATGGCGCACTGCCCCGGGTATGGACACGCTTGAAGCTCGAAGTGGGCTCGGGCGCAGGCGGCGGCTTTGGCATCGGTGGCTTCATCGTCACGACCGGCTTCGACGGCGCCAGCACCGGGGCCGGTGGCTGCGCTGTCGCGGGCGGCGTCTTGACCGGTGGGCGTTCAGGCGGGGGCGTTGTCGCCGGCGAGACATCCACTGGCGGCAGCGGTACTGGGGGCGTCGTCGCCGCCGCGGGCGGCGTCGCGGTTGTCGTGTTCGCGGTTGTCGTGTTCGCGGTTGTCGTGTTCGCGGTTGTCGTCTTCGCGCTTGTCGTATTCGCGGGCTGCGGTGCGGCGACCGGTTGCAGGCCAAGAGCGACCGCCACGACCACGACGACGACGACCGCTGCGGCGGCCATGAGGCCGACCACGGCGTGATGGAAGCGTGGTCGCGAGGTCGACGTCGGCGTGCGCGCATGGGGACTGGCCGTCGCAACCACCTGGCTCGCCGGCGGCGGTTGCGCCATCGCTGTCGCCGCCACCGTCGGCACCGTCGGCACCGTCGTCGCCGCGAGGGTCGGGGCCTCGCTGGCGCTGTGGCCAAAGACACTCTCGTCGTGGACGCGCGCCGCCGTCGTGGCCGGTGTGGCGGCGCCGGAGAGGGCGGCTGCCCACGCGCTCCCGGCACCGGTAAGACCGGTAGCGGTGGAGCGTGCGGCATCGACTGACTCGGTACTGCCCTCGTCAGGTGGCGCCGTTATCGTCGGCGCGAGGGCGTTGTTGGCGCTCGCGCTGATCCGAGGGCTTTGCTCGGCGGCGAGCAGGGCCTGCGCCAGTTCGCGCATGGTCTGGAAGCGCGCGGCCGGGTCCTTCTCGAGGCACCGAAGCACCACCTCGTCGTGGGCGGTCGTGAAGAGCGCGTTGCTGATGCGCTCCGACATCGCCGGGGGCCGCGACATCAGCTGATGGCGGACGATGTCGGAGAGGCTGTCGGCGTCCCACAGCGTCACACCGGTGAACATGCGGTAGAGGATGATCCCGAGACTGTAGATGTCGGTGCGGGCGTCGACGTTGGTGCCTGAAATCTGCTCCGGAGCCATGAAGGGCAGCGTTCCCAGCAGCGCTCCGGTCTGGGTGAGACCGTGTGTCTGTTGATCGTGGGTGAGTTTGGCAACGCCGAAGTCGAGGATCTTCACGAAGTCCGGGTCCCCCTCTTCTTCGATGAGCATGACATTGGCGGGCTTGAGGTCCCGGTGGATGATGCCGAGGTCGTGGGCCGCGGCCATTCCCTTGGCGATCTGTACGCCGATGTGGACCACTCTCGACGGTGGCATGGGACCGCTCTTGCCGACGACCTTGTTCAGCGGGCGCCCCTTCAAGAACTCCATGACGATATAGGCGATGGTCTCGCCCTCGTCGTCGACGTCTTGACCGAACTGCATCACCGACGCCACGTGTCGGCTCTGGATGCGCGCCGCTGCCCTGGCCTCACGCAGGAAGCGGGCCTGCGCTTCCTCCAGATTGACGCCCTCGCCGAGGCGATCGGCGGGATGCATCATCTTGATGGCGACGGGACGATCGAGAACCGTGTCTCGAGCGCGATACACCACGCCCATGCCGCCCGCGCCCAGCTTGTCTTCGAGCGCGTAGGGTCCAATGCGGCGCCCGCTCATCTGGGTCATCACCCCGACCTTGGAACGTCGACGCCAGCGGTGCAAATCGAGACAACCCTGCCTACCTTGTCCGACATCGGGACGCCCACCTGCACATGTGATCAGAAATGCCGGCAACGACGTTCATTGGCCCCGTGCAGCGAGGACAGACGGGGACATCGGATGCGAACACCCGCTTGAGCAACGAGGTTTCATCCTGCGTTTGCTCGGGGACTGCGTTTGCTCGGGGACTGCGTTTGCTCGGCGTCAGCGGGCCGCTGGCACGAAGCTGCCGTGGAAGCCAAATGGCACCACGGCCGGCAAGGCGCCGCGGTAGTGCGCACCTTTGGCGAGGGCGTCGGCGTCGTAGACCACGAACTCGCTGCGGTCGGCCCGGCTGTCGTACTGCACCGTCACGAGCCAACGGCGCGACGGGTCGTCGGCGTCGACGACGACGACCGGCTCGTTGCCGAACACGCCATCGCGCAGCGCCGCGCGGTCGACGATCCCCGAGACGCGATCGAGCCGGGCGTAGCCGTCGAAGTAGCCGCTCGTCGACGACTGCGTCGCGCACCACAGCGACGGACCGCCATCGCCGGCGTCGCGCGGGTCTTCCGCGGGCCACTCGACACGCTCGTCGGCGAGGACGACGCGGCCCACGATGTCGCCGGTCTTTGGGTCGACGTGCAGGCGCGTCGGCCGCCCGCCCACCTCGGTGCGCTCGCCGCGCGAGAAGCGCGCCATCGACTGCCCCGCGGGATCGTTGTCATCGGGGATGAAGGCGACAAACGAGATCGTGCCGTCGTCTTCGAGCCGCCCGCCGCCGAAGTGCGCCGACGAAAATGGCGGGGCGTTGCCGGTGACGACGACGTCGAGGGTGCTCTTGTCGATGACATGGATGCGCGTCTTGCCGCGCGCGTTCCAGCCGAGCCCGTCACTGATGGCACGCAGACCAACGAGAGCGGGCAGCGCGTTGGTCACCGTCGGTGACTCGACGAAGACCAGAAACGGGCCAGCGCTGATGAAGTCGTGCGGCGGCGCCTTGAGGCCGGGGAGACGGACCTTGCGCTCGATCTCGCCACCCGCGCCCAGCTCGACGACGGAGGCGCCACCGCCGGGTCCGGGCTGGTACGTGAAGCCGAACGTGCGGCCGTCGGCGTCTGTGTGCGGGTGCGCTGTGAAGCATTCGCTGCTGCCGAGCGCGCCGAGGTCGACTTCGCCGACAGTGTCGAGGGTATGGGCATCCAGTGCCGTCGGTCGAGCGCCCTCGTACAGCGCCAGCAGCCGATCGCCGAACGCGACGATGTGCGTGTTGGCCGGGTTCTTGGCGCGCAGCAGGCTGCGCCGCGCCGGCGAACCCTCGGGGAGGTAGCCGAAGGCGGGGTGCGTGAAACGGCCGGCGGCCTCGTCGTCGACGTAGGCCTTGCTGCGCACGAAGCGGTAGTCCGTCGTCGCCGCGCCGCGCCCATCGAGGGTCACGCGCAGGATGCCGCCGTCGCCGTCGAACCAATGGGGCACGCGCTCGCCGCCGCGGTCGAAGCGTCCCGGACCGTTGCGCAGCAGCGTGCCGCGCAGGCCGGGCGGCAGCGCCCCTTCGAGGTCCACGAGCGCGGCACCGCGCACCTCCTGGGCGTTTTCGACGCCGCCGAGCCACCGCGCGTCGATCGGCACCGCGCTGCGCTGCAGCCCCGTCGACGGCAAGCGCACGCCCAGCGCGTCGAAGGCGTCGTCGAGCGCGCCGGCCACGCCCCGCAGCGGCATCGTTTCCCGCGTCGCCCCCGGCGTGGCCGGTGCCACCGTCATCGTCGCCCCGGCAACAGGGTCGACGGCGGCGGGGCGGGGGGTGCGAGAGGCGCTGGTGGGTATGGTCAAGGAGGCTCCGGTGAGGAGTGTCGGCGTTTGGGCGACATCGTCCCGTCGCCACCCCTCGGTCGATCGACCGACGGGCACGACCTTGCCGCCTGAGCGAGTCCGATCCGTGCCGGCGCCGGGGCCCGAGGGGTTCCCCCTGTGGGTCGACGACCGGTGCGGCCGCACCCATTTCTCCAACGCCACGCGGGCAATATCCGTAAAAACGGCATCGTGCCTCGGAAAAGAGACACAATCTAACAGATTGAAAAACAGGTGCTTTTATGAGTTTTTTCATCAGGAAGGTTGTCTTCTGGTTTCGTGTCCACTATAACGGACACCCAGAGCCGCTGTCGCGGACACCCAGGAGCAACCAACCATGAGCAAAGTCAAAGACGAAGTCCTCGCCGCCAACGCCCGTTACGTTGCCGGTTTTGGCGACAAAGGTGCGCTGCCGTTGCCGCCGGGTCGTCGGTTTGCGGTGCTGACGTGCATGGACGCGCGGCTTGACCCGGCGGGATACGCGGGGCTCGCCGAGGGTGACGCGCACGTGATCAGAAACGCGGGTGGTCGCGCCACCGACGACGCCATTCGCAGTTTGGTGATCAGCTACAAGCTGTTGGGCACCCAGGAGTTCTTCGTCGTCCACCACACCGACTGCGGCATGGAGCTGTTCACCGACGACATCATCGCGGGCCTGCTCGCCCAAAGCCTCGAGACCGCCACCATCGACAGCAATGGCTGGCGCGACGTCGGCAAGAAGATCGCCGGCAACACGACGGGCAAGTACGTGAAGTGGCACACCATCGACAACCTGGCGGGCAGTGTCGTCGAGGATGTACAGCGCATCCGCAGCCACGCGCTCGTGCCGGGCAACATCCCTGTCTATGGCTACATCTACGACGTGAAGACAGGCCGTTTGAACGAAGTCGAAGCAGCCACCACCGCCGGCCGCCCAAGCACCCCTGGGTGAGCACACGTCGACGACTCCGGCGCAAGACCAGGGAGCGTCAACGAGCAGCGGGGCGTTGCGTTGCATGAAGAGGTCGCCCGACGCGGCAGGGGGGCGCGAGCCCCCTCGTCCCGCCGAAGGCACAGGCCCACCGCAGAGGAGCACTGATCGACGACGA
>CAJBHN010000075.1 GCA_903952805.1 uncultured Myxococcales bacterium
AGGCAAAAGCCGAGGCCGCTCGCCTTGCCAAAATCGACGCCGAGCAGAAGGCAAAAGCCGAGGCCGCTCGCCTTGCCAAAATCGACGCCGAGCAGAAGGCAAAAGCCGAGGCCGCCCGCCTTGCCAAAATCGACGCCGAGCAGAAGGCAAAAGCCGAGGCCGCTCGCCAAGCCAAGGTCGACGCCGAGCAGAAGGCAAAAGCCGAGGCCGCACGCCTTGCCAAAATCGACGCCGAGCAGAAGGCGAACGCCGAAGCCGCCCGCCTTGCCAAAATCGACGCCGAGCAGAAGGCCCAGGCCGAGGCCGCCCGCCTTGCCAAAATCGACGCCGAGCAGAAAGCGAAAGCCGAAGCCGCCCGCAACGCCAGCATCGACGCCGAGCAGAAAGCGAACGCCGAAGCCGCCCGCCTCGTCGACGAGGCGAGACGAACGGCGCAGGAGACCGACCGCGCCAAGACGGCGCAGGCCGCCGGTGAGCAACAGCGGCGCGATGACGCCGCCCGTGACGCCGGGCAGCTGCAGGAGACCGAGCGGGCCCGGGTGCTGGCAGCGACCCAACTCGCGGCCGCGCAGGAGCTCGAGCAACAACGCCGTCGCCCACCAACGCCACAGCTCGACGATGAGCCGGGCTTTGGGGGCGCCAAGACCACGGCCACCACGACGACGACGACGACGACGACGACGGCGACGACGACGGCGACGACGGCGGCTGTGCCCATTCGTTTGGCGCGAGCGACGACACCGACGCCGACCGGCAACGGCTTTGGTGGCGGTCAGGCCATCGATATCCACCGTGGCACCAGCCGGTACCGGCGGGTGGAGTTGCCCAGCGACCACGTCGACGACGACTACGGTGCCGCTGACGACGACGGCGAAGCCGATGTCGATGAAAGCAGTGGCCGGTCGGTGTTGTCGCAGGTGACGGTGCAGCGCATGGCGGGCGGCGCCCGGGTCGGCATCCGCGTCGAACGCGGCGCCCGCTACCATGTGGCTCGTCGGGGACGAGAGAAGCTGGTGCTGACCCTGCTCGACACGCGAGCGCAAAACCTCGACGTGCGCCGCGTGCTCGACGCCCGCAGCCTCGGCGGTCCCGTGCTGCGCGTGCTGCCCACCGTCGACGAGGACCGGCGATTTCGCATCGAGCTGGTGATCGAGACCCGGGGACAGAGCCCGGTCAAGGTCCAGCAGGACGGCCAGTTTCTGTGGCTGGAGGTGATGGAATGACCTCGCTGCCTGCGCCGTTGTCGTCTTCGTCGTCTTCGTCGTCTTCGTCGTCGTCGGCGTCGGCGGCGCTGCTGCTGCTCGCCCTGGTGTCGGCGGCGTGCACCCCCATCGCCACCGGCACCCGTCGGCAGCACGCGTTGTTTGGACCGGAGGCGGGCCGCGGCCAGCCGACATCGACGTCGTCACTGCGCTCCCCGTTTGACGATCCCCTGCCCGACGATGGCGATGCGGAGCGACAGTCTCGTTTGCGGCTGGCCGCCGCCGCCGCCGCCAGCGTGGGGGACCGGCCCATCATTGTCGGCGGCGTGCGCTACCGCTTTGATTGCTCTGGCGTGGCGGCCGGGATCTACGCCAAGGCAGGGTTCCGCGTCGACGACGGCTCTGGCTCACCGTCGACCAGCGCCATCTATGAGGTCGTGCGCCAGCGTGGCTCCTTGCGCCGCGAGCACCCCCTGCCCGGCGACTTTGTGTTCTTCGACGACACCTATGACAGCAATGGCAATGGCCTGCGAGACGACCCCCTGTCCCATATCGGCGTGGTCGAGAAGATCTTTGACGACGACACGGTGCTGTTCGTGCACCGCATCGGTGCCAAGATCGTGCGTTGGCGCTTGAACCCCCGGCGACCGAAGGATCGCGTCGATGAACGGGGGCGGCCCCTCAACCAGTTCCTGCGCGACGCCGAGGGGTCATTTCCCGCGCAGACAACGGGCGAACTGTTCGTGGCCTTTGGCTCCCTGCCAACCCGCCCCGTGGCGGCCCGCGTCGCCGACGCCCACTGACGGGCTCGACGAGTCGAGGAGCTCGGCGAGGTCGGGTCTCGACCGGTCGGTCGCGCTGGGCAAAGCTGCGGGCATGCTTTTTCGCCAGCTCTTTGACGCCGAGTCCTCCACGTTCACCTATTTGCTCGCCGACGAGGTCAGCCGGGAGGCCATCCTCATCGACCCGGTGCGCGAGACCGCTCAGCGAGACCTGGAGCAGCTGTCGTCGTTGGGGCTCACGCTGACGACGACGCTGGAGACCCATGTCCACGCCGACCACATCACCGGGGCCTGGGCGTTGCATCAACGGACCGGCTCCAAGTGCGGCGTGGCCGGAGCCGCCCACCTGCCGTGTGCCGATCTTCAGCTCGCCCCTGGTGACATCGTGCGCTGCGGCTCCTTCTCCCTCGAGGTGCGGGCCACGCCGGGCCACACCGACAGCTGTCTGAGCTTCGTGCTCGACGACCACTCGATGGCCTTTACCGGTGACGCCCTGCTCATCCGCGGCTGCGGTCGCACCGATTTCCAGGCCGGTGACCCGCGCCGGCTGTACCGATCGGTGCGGGAGCAGATCTTCACCCTGCCGTCGTCGACAAAGCTGTTCCCGGCCCATGATTATCAAGGCCGCAGCGTGACCACCGTGCAGGAGGAGCGCTCGTTCAATCCCCGCTTGCACGACGCCATCAGCGAGGACGATTTTGCCGCTATCATGGCCGGGCTCAAGCTCGCCCTTCCCAAAAAGATGGCCATCGCCGTCCCCGCCAACATGACCTGCGGCCGCGACGCCCCCACCATGGTGGCGCCGCTCGGCTTCGAAGGCGGCGAAGGCATCTAGCAGGCCCGGGTTCGCCTGGCCCAAGGCCAATACGCACAGGTCCCGCGTCGGCGCGCACCATGGGTCGGGCGTGCGACGCTTGCCACCGCGACACCGACAACGCCATGGTTGTCGCCGATGTCTCTCACCCACACCCCGCCGGCCCCACTGCTGCCACCGTCGTTTTCGTCGGCCCCGACGTCGGCACGCGCGGCCTGTACCCGCCTGTTCTTCGACGTCGACGATACCCTCACCTGGCATGGGCGTTTGCCCGACGAAGCCGTACGCGCGCTCTACCGCGCCAAGGACGCCGGGCTGTCGTTGTGTGCCGTCACCGGGCGATCCTTTGCGTGGGGCGAGCTGCTGGTGCGGCTCTTTCCCCTCGACGCGGTGGTGGCCGAGACGGGCGCGTCGGCCCTGTACTTCGACGGCCAGGGTCGATTGCAGGCGCTGCACCACGAAAATGACGACGAGCGGGCCCGCCTCTCGCAGGTGCGGGCCCACGCCGCCGTCGTCGCCCTCAACGCGGTGAAGACCGCCCGCCTCGCCCTCGACAACGTCGGCCGCGTCGCCGACACCGCCTTCGACCTCGTCGAATCCGGCGACCCCGTCCCCGAAGCCGACATCGTCGCCCTGCGCGAGGTCTTGCACGGGGCCGGCTTGCAGACCGCGCGCTCCAGCGTCCACGTCAACTGCTTTGCCTACGGCGAACACGGCGCCTTCGACAAGGCGACCATGGTGGACCGGCTGCTGCGCCACACCGCCGGCATCTCGCTGAACGACGCCAGCGCCACGCTCTGTTACGTCGGCGACTCCGGCAACGATGGGCCCCTGTTTGCGCGAGCGGCCTTGAGCGTCGGCGTCG
>CAJBHN010000076.1 GCA_903952805.1 uncultured Myxococcales bacterium
CCCCGACCTCAGCGACGATCTGATGGCCACCAGCCACCTGTTGCTTGCCAGCCGACCGGCCGACGCCATCACCGTCGCCCGCCTCAACACGGCCCTGCACCCGGATAAAGCCCCGGCCCAACTGGCCCTGGCCGAGGCCCTGTTGATGATGGCCGACGACGACGAAAGCGCCGCAGCCCTGGAACAGGCGTGGCGACTGGGCGGTCCCGAGGCGTTGCCCGCCAAGGTGTGGTTGGCCCGCGTCGGCCGGCTGCGCGTGCTCCCGACGCCCCGCGCCGAGGCGGCAGCGACGACGGTGCTGAACTTCGCGAGACTGCGACTGCCGGACGACAAGACGCTCCGTGACACCAACGACGAGCAGAACTGACGTCGACCACCGACAGCGACAACGGACCTGGCCCTCGTCGTACAGCTGCAGCAAAGGCCGATGACGAGACGGTCAGCGCGCCGGCAACGGCCCGGTCAACAAGGCGACGATGGCCGTGGCGAGGTGGCCGCGGGGCCCGGCCATCCACGCCTCCTTGGCGACCAGACCCGTGCAACGACCAGTGACCTCGACGGTGGCGTCGACGACGTGGCCGCGGGGATCACCCTTGCTGCGGTCGAGGACCACCTTGGCGCGCATGGTCAGGGGCGCATACAACGGCGTGTAGCGACCGCTGATGTCGACGACCGTGACGTCGGCCCTCGGCCAGGTGACGGGGTTGTCGGCAATGTCGGTCACGCCCCTGGCAGCCAGACCAGCGATGAGGTCAGCACGCAAAGCCGACGTCACCGCGGCGTCGCCGCTGCGAACCAGCAACGCCAGCCCGGGCATGGCCCGGTCGTCGACGCGGGACGTCACCGTCTGGGACGAGGTGTCCCAGGTGCAGGTGGCGTTGGAATAGATCCCCGCCACGGGCAACACCGCCGCCATCGCCACCAAGAGCAAGACGACGGCGACAGCGTTGTTCAGTTTCGTGACCATGGTGGGCGCGCCTATTCGGCGGCGCGGTCGCTCTTCTTGCCGATGCGCAGCAGGTAGTCGTCCTTGAAGTGCTTCAGTGACGAGGTCACCGGCGAGGTCGCGAAGTCACCCAGCGCACACAAGGTGTTGCCAGCGATCTGCTTGCTGACGAACTGCAGGGTCTCCAGGTCGCTCTCTTTGCCCTTGCCCTCCAAAATCCGGAACATCGTCTTTTCAAGCCAATTGGTGCCCTCGCGACAGGGGGTGCACTTGCCGCAACTCTCGTGGCGGAAGAACTCGACCATGCGCGTGGCAGCCCAGGCCATGTCGACGCTGTCGTCCATGACGATGAACGACGCCGACCCCAACATGGATCCGGCGCCCTTGATGCCGTCGTAGTCCATGACGGCGTCAAGTTGACTGGAATGGATGATCGGCGCGCTCACGCCGGCTGGCAGCACCGCCTTCACCGGACGGCCCGATGGCGTGCCGCCGCCGTACTCCTCGATGAACTGGCGCAAGGTGATCTTGCCGAGCGGCAACTCGTAATTGCCGGGTTTCTTCACATGCCCCGAGAGGCAGAAGATCTTTGGACCGGTGTTGTTGGGCGGATTGCCGATGGCCTTATAGGCGTCGACGCCCTTGTCGAGGATGAAGGGCACATTGGCCATGGTCTCGACGTTGTTGACGACGGTGGGGCGCATATAGAGACCAGCCACCGCAGGAAACGGCGGCCGCGAGCGCGGCATCGGCCGCGACCCTTCCAGCGATTCGATGAGGGCGGTCTCTTCGCCGCAGATGTACGCGCCGGCACCGAGAAACACGATGATGTCGAGGACAAAAGGCGTGCCGTCGGCCTTTTTCAACTGCGAAGGCTGGCCGAGGAGCCCCGCCTTCTTGCACTCGGCCAGGGCGGCATTCAGCCGATCGCCAGCGACGGTGTATTCACCGCGGATGTAGATGAAGGCCAACTCGCAGCCGATGGCATAGGAGCCGATGGCCACGCCTTCGATGAGCGTGTGGGGCTCGACCTCCATGATGTCGCGGTCTTTGAAGGTGCCGGGCTCGCTCTCGTCGGCATTGACGACGAGGTATTTGGGCCCGGGCATCTTGGGAACAAACGACCACTTGAGTCCCGTGGGAAAGCCAGCGCCGCCGCGGCCCTTGAGGCCCGCGTCCTTGACGACGGCAGTCACTTCGTCGGGGGTCTTTTCCAGGGCCTTCTTCAGGCCAGCATAGCCGCCGCGGGCTTCGTATTCGACGAGGGTGACGGCGGTCGTGCGGCCCGGGTTCGGCAACAAGATGGGCTGATAGTCGAGTGGCATGGTGGAGGCCTCGTCAGCGAGTCGGAATGGGAGGGGACGCCGCCGCGGCGACGTCGACGTGGGCTCAATGCCCTGGCGCCTGCTGGGCGCGAATCTTCAAGTCGCCCACGAGCTTCTTGAGGTCGTCGTCAGTCTTCAAATTCTCGACGTAGTCGTCGCCCACGCGGCACATGGGCGCACGGTGGCAGGCGCCGTAGCACTCCACCGTGCCATGGAGTTCGATCTGGTGGTCTTTGGTGTGACCATGGCGTGTCCCGTGGGTGCCTTGCATCTCGACGTCGAGGAGCTTGGCAGCCTTGTCCAGGGCTGCTTCGGCGCCGGCGAGGGCACACGGCAGCTGGATGCAGAACTCGACGCGCACTGGCGCCACCGGCTCGGTAAAGAGCATGGCGTAGAAGGTCGCGAGTTCGACGGCGTGGCTGTGCGGAAGGCCGACGAGATCGGCGACCTCGCCGAGGGTTTCCTTCGACAACCAGCCACGATCCTTTTGGGCCAGCTTCAGGGCTGGCAACAGGGCCGTCTTCTTCGATGGATACCGGGCGACCTCAGCGTGGATCGCCGTCACGGTGGCTGCGGACAGTGTCATGCCCCTTCGATGCCAGAGGCGGTCGAAGGGAACAAGGCCGAAAACGTCAAGATCGCAGCGGTGCAGTGTTGACGTCGGATGCATAGCCTGGCGGCTCGTCCAGTCGCTCAAAGAGATAGGCCAGGGGCACGGGCCCGTTGACCATCAGCAGCGTATTGAACCGTCGCTCGCTGAAGCCGTCACGCCAACGGCGCCGGGCCTCCCGCCGCAACTGCTCGATGCGCACCTTCCCCACCAGCGCCGACACCCCCGATGTGGGCCGGGCAATGAGGGACCGAACCTGGGCGCGGGCCACCGGCAAACGCAAGCCTCCGCGCCGCACCAGCAGCGCCGCAGCTTCCTCGGCCGACGTTCGGCCCAGGGCAAGATTGACGTCGACGGTGGCCAACAGCGCCGCCACCATCGACTGCTTCAACATGATCAGGCGGCTGGCCGGCGAATGGCGGAAGTTCAGCTCCCGCATGAGCTCGCTGCTCACGAGAGACCAGCCGGCGACCATGTCTTGTCCCCAAGAGGACGCCGGACCCGCCACCGCCCCGAGCAGGGCGCCCCGGCGGGCCAGCGAGGTGCTGCGATTTTGCCACACAGCCTGCAGGTGGCGACCGGGAAACCCCAGCGAGGCGACGATGTTTTCGAGGTCGGCCACCGACAACTCGCGCAACGCGTCCTGCTGTGGACCCAGGGGCTCACGCAAGAGCAGCAGGGCATCTTGACGCGGCGCGTAGGGCTGCGGCGGCAGGTAGATGGCCGCCTGGCCCGCGGGCGCAAACGCAGCGGGCATCACGTCGCAATGCAGGCGCTCTTCATTGTTGTCTGCGGCGGTGCCAACCAGCGGAAAGTTGCCCTGCTCCGCGACGAAAGCACGGGCCTGGTCGACGAGTTCCCGGGTCCAGGCGACGGCTTCCGAGAGGCTGTGGGGGACATTTTTCCGGGCCATGCCGACAGCGGCCTCCTCGGACTGCCCCTTGAACCCCCGGCGCAGAATTCGGGCGTGTTCCAGACGCAGCTCCTCGGCGATGGAGCGGCCGAGGTCGATGACTTCATTCCCCGTCAAATCGAGGCCGCGCAGGCGCAGCATCTCATCGTAGCGTCCGGCGCCAATCGGCGCGGGCGAGGCCGGCGTCAGCCCCAACAACCATTCCCGGTGAACGTCAAGGGCGGCAGCGGCGGCGTCGACACCGGCGTGCACGGTCGCCTGCAGGGACGACGGCAGCGTCCGCCCTGACAGCGACGGGGCCCGAGCAGCGTCGGCAATGGCGCGCAACAACTCTGGGGTACCGTCGAGGACGTCACGGGCGCGAACAATGAGTTCGGGCGACACCGCCGTCAGCGTCTGGGGCGCGTGGGCGCGGGAGGCCTCCAAGGTCGAGGACACGGATTGCAGGCGTTTGGCCAAGGCGTCGAAGCGCTGCTCGGGCTCGGCAGGCAACAGGCCGCGAACATGGAGCAGCAGGGTTTCAGCAATGGGCGTGACGACGTCAGGGTCGCTGCGCCACAGTGCAACCTCTTCATCGACAAAACGAAAGAATTCCAGGGACGCCGCAAACACCCTGGCATCGAGCAGGCGCTCCCGACTCTCGGTGGCCTGACTCTCAAGGTCACGCCGCCAGGCGATGTTGGCCTCGATGGTGGCCGCCTTGTTTTCGGGCGTGGGCTGAAAGAGGGCCCCATGATGTTCAACGAGGCCGATGGCCGTTTCGACCTCGGGCCTCAAACCGCACAACCTCCGGACGTGGGCGTCGTCTCGAGGGTTTCGGCGATGGCTCTCAGTCGTCACGCGGGCGTCTCCTGGGCTGCGGGGCTGCGGGGCTGCGGGGCTTGGGTCCGGGCGGTGCTGTTTACGCCAACGATGGCTGTGAGACGCCGACAACAGCGGTCAGTTGGCGACGGCGACACCGCCGCAGGCATCGAATATGATTGGGTTGTTTTGCAGTTGGGCAAGCTGCTGTTGTTCGACCAGGAAGTCACTGCAGGCCTTCACGCAGGGCAGCGCTGTGTCTTCGGTCTGCCAGCACGTTCCGGCATCACCAAACACGTCGTCATCGACGTCGAAGTCGCCAAGGGGCTCTTCCAGAGCCTGATCACAGACCTCAGCAGCCTTGCACTCGGCCTTGCGCTCGATGACGCAGCCCGAGGCGACGGCGACGACGAGCAGGCATGAAAACAGACAGGCAGGACGACGGCTCATGGACAGCTCCGGCGACAACGTTTGGGGACGTTACTGCTTCCCTGCCCGGTGGAGAAGCTTGGATGCAGCATCAGCGCGCCAAAGCGCACGCGCGATTCAAGGACCGGAGCCCCAGTCATGCTGGCGCTCCAACGCTGTGCAGAAGCCGCCGCAGCTCGGACAGATCCCCAAGGATCGCATCCGCCCGGGCCAGCGCCGGGGGCGCCGGCACGCGGGGATCGGGAACGCCCACCACCATCATGCCTGCTGCCAGAGCGGCCAGGAGCCCACTTTGGCTGTCTTCAATGGCCACCACATCGGCGGGATCAAGCCCCAGCGCTCCACAGGCGGCCAGGTAGACTTCGGGGTCGGGCTTGCCACGCGGCATGCCCCACGCCGAACGAAGCTCTGTAAACAGGGAGCGCACCCCAAGGCGCAGCAGCACGGCATCGATGATGGCGGGCGGGGACGACGACGCCAAGCCCAGTGGCAGGCCACACTCCCGCACGGCGGCGAGGGCATCGTCGACGCCGACCATGGCCTCGCCGCGGGCGGCGACGCGGGCGACGACGCCGGCAACAATGTCGGCGACCACGACGTCGGCGTCGACAGCGGCGAGGGCAGGAATGCGGCTTCGCCAATGCTCGACGACGGCATCAATCCGGACGCCGGTGGTCTGGGCGCAGTCCTGCGACGTCAGTGAGGCACCGAAGCGATTAAAGACCTCGATTTCGGCCTCGTGCCACAACGGCTCGCTGTCGACGAGGACGCCGTCCATATCAAACACGACCGCCCGGGGCGGTCGCGGCAGGCAAGCGCGCATCGGGCTGTTCACTCGGTACCGACGGCAGCCGCTTCGCTGGCCTGGGCCTTGATCTTTTCCTCGGCCGCTGTGGCGCGCACGCGGGCGTCGTTGACCTGACGACCGGGGGCTCCGCCCACCTGCTCCACCACCTCGTCGCGATCGGGGCAGCCTGCCACGGTGGCCACAACAGAAAGCAACGACAGGGCGACAACGGCGGTGCGCAGCATGGGGGCAACGTAGTACGGCGGGGGACCATGGCCTATACGAGCACGCAAAAAATTCGCTTTGACGACGTTGATGGCGCCGGCATCGTCTACTACCCGCGCTTTCTGCATCTGTGTCACGCGGCCTTCGAGGACTTCTTCGACGAGGTTGCCCCCTTCAGCTATCCGGCGCTGATCCGCGACCGGCGCCTGGGCTTTCCGACCGTCCACATTGAAGCCGACTTCAAGGCGCCTCTGGCCTATGGCGACGTGGCGGTGGTGACGCTGGCGGTCACGAGGGTTGGCACGTCGTCGATTGGCACCCGCTACGAGATCCGACGCAAGCGCGACCAGGTGCTCTGCTTCACCGCGGCCATCGACGCCGTGCTCATCCGCCTCGACACCGGGCGGCCCGAGCCCCTCACTGATGAGCTCAAGGCCGTGTTTCAGGGCTATCTGAAGACGTGACCCTTGCGTCGGCGGGGGGGAGCGGACAAGTTCCAGTGATGGCGGACAAGACAGGTTTTGCAAGCAAGCTCATGACGGTGCTGACGGCGGTGGTCTCGATCGTCCTCGTGGTCATCATCCTGCAACGGGCCAACGTGATCGGTGGGCCCCCCGTCGATCGCGCGGTCGCCGAGGTCGTCGGCGCCAGCGGTATGCCGACGCTGAAGCCCAACCCCAAAAACCTCAAAGCCTACGCCGACGTCGACGATCCGGCTCTCAAGACGACCGATATTGGCCCCAACCGCTACCAAATCATCGACATCCACGAACACGCCCAGACGATGGCTGAGGCCGAGCGACTGCTGGTGGCGATGGACAAATACGGTGTCAAACGAAGCTGTTTGATGTCGGCGACGATCTACACGTTCACCCTGAACAACACGTATGGCTTCGAGCAATTCAAAGAGAACAACGATGTTCTGTTGGACATCAAGCAACGATGGCCCGACCGTTTCTGCGCCTTTGTCACCTTCGATCCATCACAGCCAGGCAGCGTCGAGCTGGTGAAAGACGCCGTGCGTCGAGGTGCCGACGGGGTCAAACTCTACCTCGGCCACGGCGCGGCCACGGGCAAGGGTCCATTTCATGTGATGCCCATCGACGACCCACGCATGGAACCCTTTTGGGCGTGGGCGGAAGAGACCCAGGTGCCGGTGCTGATGCACGTGAACCTCATCAAGTACTGGGACGAGGCCATCTCCCTGCTGGAGCATCACCCCCACCTTCGATTGTGCCTGCCCCACTTCGGGCTGCACAAGAACACCGAAGCCCGCCTCAACCGCCTTGGCTGGATCTTTGACCGCTATCCCAACGTCTTCACCGACGTCAGTTACGGCTATTACACGTTTCAGGTGGAGGGCTTTGAAGCCCTCGCCAAGTGGCGGTCTCGCAGCCAGGCATTCCTGAAACGCTATAGCGATCGGATCATGTTCGCGTCGGACATGGTGCTTGAAGCCACCAAGGACGAGACCTACATCGACAACACCCTGCGGAGCTATCGGCAGTTCCATGAAGCGAAACGCTTCCGCCTGTTCCTGGTGCCGTCCGCCACCATGCTGGGGATGGACCTCGACGACGA
>CAJBHN010000077.1 GCA_903952805.1 uncultured Myxococcales bacterium
AGGGTCAACACCATCGTCGGGCTCGCGCCGGCCTTCAGGCGACGGGCGAAGCCCACCTCGGTCACGCCCTCGCGGACGTTGAACACCTTGACCTGCACGTCGACCACACCGGCCACCGTCGAGATGCGGCCAAAGACGACGCGGTCGACGTTGACGTAGCCCTCGACACGGGCAAGCTGGTCCTCGTCGCCGCTGCCCAGCAACTGGGCCAGGGCCGCCGCGTCAAGGGTGGCCTTGGCTTCGGCCATCGAACGGACCTCGATCTTGTCCTTCAAGCGGCCAAAGCGGGTGGCGAGGACGTCGCGGGCGACCTCGCGATCAATCGCAACGCCGTCGGCCACGACGACGTCGGTGACCAGGAACACGGGTTTGGCGTCGCTCGCGCCGGTTTGGGCGAAGACGGGCCAGGCAGCAGTGGAGCAAAAGGCAGCAAGGGCGAGGGCAGAAAGGCGGTTCATCCAATGACGCTGGAGCAGACGGCCTGGTCTTCGCAACTGCTTTCGAGGCGGCAGACGTTTTCCAGGTACGTCTCTGTGGGCTGCTGCTCCACCAGCGTGTCGCACGTGGCCTCGCAACCGGGGTCTACATCGGCCCCGCACTCTTCAACCTTGCTGCAGCTGTCGGCGCACGGACAAGCCGCGACTTCCAGACAGTTCTCGGCCGCGCCCAGGCATGCCGCCAGCGACGGCTGCAGCGCCGCCCCGGTGACGGGGTCGCAGGAGGCGGCTTCGCAGGCAGCCAGGGTGCGAAATTCGCACTCGGCCTCGATGTCGCAGTTGGCCTCGCACGGCGGGGCCTCGAGGTCGTCAAGACAATCTGCGGCGCCCGACAGCGCGGCCAGCACCACGACGGTGGCCACCGCCGACAGCCGACGCCACCGGGCCACATCGGGAGACGTCGTCGAAAAAGTGGGGGTCTGCTGATGGGTCACGACGAGCTCCTGGCTACGCCATACCGTCTCACACACGCCCCCCGGGCCGCCACCGCCGTCGGCGCCAGCCCGGAGGGTGACGTCGCGGCGGGGATGGGCCAGCATGGCGCGGTGACGACCTGGAACCCACCTGGACCCCTCGATGCGGTGGCGTTGGCGGCGGCGCCCTATCTGACCCGCGGTGTGGAACTGACCGACCTGCTCGGCGCCCTCGTCGACGCCGTGGTGCGTCAACTCGACGCCGACAAGGGTACGCTCTACCTGGTCGACGGCGGCGCCGGCATGATCATCTCGGTCGTCACCGACGTGCCCGGCGGCATCCGCCTGGCCATCGGTCAGGGACTGGCCGGCGCGGTGGCCCTCAGTGGCGAGCTCGTCAACGTCGCCGACGCCAGAAACGACGCCCGCTTCAACCCGACCATGGACCACAAGACCGGGTACCTGACCCGCTCGGTCCTCGCCCTGCCGATCAAAGACAGCGCCGGCGAAGTCCTCGGCGTTTTGCAGGTCCTCAACGCCCGCAAGGGAGCCTTCAGCGCCGCCGACGAGGTCAACGCCCGGGGGCTCGCCAAGCAGGCCGGCAGCGTGCTCGAGCGCACCAGCTTGTACGCCGAGCTCAAGAAGAAGAGCCCGTTGTCGGCGGACCGGCCTCATCTTGCCTACCGTTTCAACCAGATCGTCGGCGAGAGCGAGGCCATGCGCTCGGCCTACTCCGTCGTCGAAAAAGCCGGGCGGACCGACGCCACGGTCCTCATCACCGGCGAGAGCGGCACGGGCAAGGAGCTCTTCGCCCGCGCCATCCACCACAACAGCACCCGGCGGTCGGGGCCCTTCGTCAAGGTCGACTGCACGACGCTGCCCGAGGCGTTGATCGAAAACGAACTGTTTGGCCACGAGAAGGGCGCTTTCACCGGCGCCGACAAGACCACCCCGGGCAAATTCGAGGCGGCGGCGACCGGCACGCTGTTCATCGACGAAATCGGCGAACTGCCGCTGAAGCTGCAGGGCAAACTGCTCCGGGTGCTGCAAGATCGGGAATTCGAGCGCGTCGGCGGCACCAAGACGCTGCAAGCCGACGTCCGCGTCGTGTGTGCCACCCACCGAGACCTCAGCGCCATGGTCGACGACGGCACCTTTCGCGAAGATCTGTACTACCGCATCAAGGTGGTCCCTTTGCATACCCCTCCGCTGCGGGAGCGGGGCACGCCGGACCTGTTGCGGCTGGTGGAGCACTTTGTTTCGACCTTTGGCCGTCGTCACAAGCGTCCGCAGGTCTCCATCAGCGACGGCGCGATGGTCCGTCTGAAGGCCCACTCGTTTCCCGGCAACATCCGCGAACTGGAACACGTGATCGAAAGTGCGGTCGTCATGTGCGACGGCGACGTCATCGAGGCCAGAGACCTCGCCATCGCCGAGCGGCGCCGGACCGGTTCGTCAGGCTCGATGTCGGCAGTGACGGGAATGCCGCTGCACGGTGGCGCTGACGCCAGCGTCGTCGGCAATCCGAACCTGACGCTGCAACAGGTCGAGCAGGAGCATATTCGGCTGGTGTTGGAGGCCGTCGGCGGCAACCAAAGTGAGGCGGCGCGACGGCTCGGCATCGGTCGCAACACGCTCGCCCGCAAGCTGTCGGGGGAATCCGACTGACGGGGCCCGGCCAAGCACCGCCGGCCCCCCGAAATGCAAGCCAAACGGCGCGGAATCGCCCCATCCCGGCGCAACCGCGTCGACGGCGTTGACGTCCGACGTCGCCAGTGCGAACCGCGCGGTGCCTTCTACAGGCCGTCCTCGGCGCAGTGCCGCAGGATCGATGCGTGGCGGCCGCCACCTGGAACGCTCTCGATGTCCGATACGAACTCCGCCGATTCCCAAAACGACACCGCAGCCGAGGCCGTCGAGAGCCCCGCCCAGGACACGTCTCCCGACGCTGGTCACGAGGCCAAACCTGCTGGCGGTGCCGTCGATACCGGCCGTCGCATCGACCCGGCCCTGCTGCAGCGCGCCACCATGCGCCGCGGCGGTCGCTCGGCCCCTCCCGAAAGCGCCATCGCCGCTCCTGACGGCGTCGACGCCTCCGGCGCCGGCATCCGCGTCGTCGAAAATCCCGGTCAAGGCCGTCGTCCGCAGGCCCCTCGTGGCCAGGTCCTCGACGCCGCCGCCATCGCCGCCCGCGCCGCTTCTGCCCCCGCGGGTGACGCCGGCTCCGCTGATGGCGAGACCCGCGCCCCGCGCGCCGACCGTGGTGGTGATCGCGGTGGCGACCGTGGCGCTCCCCGCGGCGACCGTGGTGGTCCTGCCGGTGGCCGTGACGGCCCACGCTCCGGTGGTCGCGACGGCGGCCGTGGCGGTCGCGACGGCGGCCGTGGCGGTCGCGACGGCGACAAGGGCGCGCCCGCCGCTCCCCGCGAGCCCCGCATCGACTTCTCCGGCATGGCCCCCATCGTCGTCGCCCGTGACGAAGACGTCGGCGACTTCGCCGCCCTGCTGGCCGAGGCCGGTGGCGTGCAGCGTCGCAGCGTGAAGATCGGCGACAAGCTCAAGGTCACCGTCGTCCACATCGGCTCCGACTCGGTGTTCTTCGAGATTTCGCAGACGCAGCAGGGCTATGCCGCCCGCGGCGACTTCATCAACGACAAGACCGGCGAACTGACGGTCAACGTCGGCGACAAGGTCGACGCCTTCGTCGTCGGCCTCAAAGACGGCGTGGTGCTGTCGCCCCACCTGGGCAAGGACCAGATCGACGTCGGCATGCTGGAGGCGGCCAAACACTCGGGCATTCCCGTCAACGGCACCATCACCGGCGTCAACAAGGGTGGCTTCGAGATCAGCCTCGGTGGCTCGTCACGCGGTTTCTGCCCCACGGGCCAGATCGACATCAACTTCGTCGAAGACCCTGCCAGCATGATCGGCAAGACGCTCGCCTTCCTCGTGCGCGAGGTGAAGGAGGGGGGCAAGAACGTCATGCTCTCCCGCCGCACGCTGCTCGAACGTGAGCGTGCCGAGAAGGCCAAGAAGCTGCGCGAAACCCTTGGCGTTGGCGTCGTCCTCGAAGGCGTCATCACCCGCATCCAGCCCTTCGGCGCCTTCGTCGACATCGGCGGCATCGACGGCCTGATCCCGGTCAGCGAGCTGTCCTTTGGCCGCATCGGCAGCCCTGACGAAGTCGTCAAGGTTGGCGAGCAGGTCACCGTCGAGGTCATCCGCATCGAGCAGGATCCCAAGCGTCCCGGTCAGGAGCGCATCGGCCTGTCGCTCAAGAGCCAGCTGCAAGATCCCATCGTCGCCCACGCCGAGGAACTCACCCTCGGTGCCCAGCTCGTGGGTCGCATCACGCGCCTCGAGAGCTACGGCGCCTTCGTCGAACTCTTCCCCGGCATTGAGGGGCTGGTGCACGTCTCCGAAATCACCGACCGCCGCATTCGTCACCCCGAGGACGTCCTGCAGGCCGGTGAGCACGTGCAGGTCCGCGTCAAGGAGGTCGACCTCGACCGCCGCCGTGTGAGCCTGACCATGCGCGAAGCCGCCGGCGACGAAAACATCGCCGCTCCCGAAGCCGCAGCCCCCGCCGCCCGCGCCCCCCAAAAGCCCCGCCTGGGCCGCGGAACGCGTGCTGACGGCGTCGTCGACCGCATCGAGAAGTTCGGTGTGTTCCTCAACCTGTTTGCCGAGGGCGGCAGCGAGTCGCTGGGCTCCGGCTTGATGCCAGCGTCCGAGACCGGCACGCCCCGCGGCGCCGACCTCAACAAGGCGTTCCCCATTGGTACCAAGGTGCCGGTCCTTGTCATCGACCTCGATGATCGCGGCCGCGTCAAGGTGAGCAAGACCGCCCGCGAGCAGGCCGAAGAGCGCGCCGTCGTCGACCAGTACAAGACCGACAAGAGCGGGGGCGGCAAGACCGGCCTCGGCACCTTCGGCGACCTGCTGCGCAAGCGAACGGGCGGCTGACGCCCGCGGGTTGGCGGGACCAAGTCCGTCGGCCACACCTGATGGTCTCGCTGGCAGCGGCGCCAGCGAGGCCATCGTTCTTTTGTGGGGAAAGGTGCGAGCTGTCGGCCGCTTCAACGACGCATGGCGCGCCGTCCTCTGCCCGCTTCCGGGAGCGCCGGCAGCGGTGGACCGGGGGGTCGGCGTGCGCCGTCTGGGGCATCGCAGTAGACAGCGAGCATGAGCCCGAACGCTGCCGACCTCGCCGCCACCAACAACCCCTTGCTGGCCTTCGCCCGCAGCGGTGGCCTGCCACCGTTTGCCCGCGTCGACGCCGACCAGGTCGACCTCGCCATCGACACCGTGTTGGCCGACCTCAGCACCGGCGTCGCTGCCCTGGAGGCGAGTCTGAACGCCGGAGGCGCCGTCGCCTACGACGAGGTGGTCGAAGCGCTGACCGACCTTGGCGAGCCCGTAGAACGCGCCTGGGGCGTGGTCTCGCACCTGATGGGCGTCAAAAATGCGCCCGCGCTGCGCGAGGCCCAACAGCGGGCTCAGCCCAAGATCGTCGCGGCCATGATGGCGCTGGCCCAAAGCGAGCCCATCACCAGGGCCCTGCAAAGCATCAAGGATGCGCCGTCGTTTGCGACGCTGTCCCCCGCTCGCCAGCGCATCATCGACAGCAAGCTCCTCGACGCCAAGCTGTCGGGATTCGGCCTCGCCGGCGCCGCAAAGGACCGCTTCAACGAGCTGCAACAGGAGCTCTCGGAGCTCGCCACCCGCTTCTCCAACAACGTCCTCGACGCCACCAAGGCCTGGTCGCTGGTGCTGGTCGACCAGGACGACGTCGACGGCCTGCCCGATTCCTGGAAGTCCGCCGCCGCCGCCGCCGCCAAAGAACACGACGGCGAACGCTCCGCTGAGGCCACCGCCGACGCTGGCCCGTGGCGGGTCAGCCTGGACTTCCCGAGCTTCCAGCCGTTTCTGCGCTACGCCACCCGCCGCGACCTGCGCGAGCACGTCTACCTCGCGTACCTGGCCCGCGCCTCCGACCTCGACGGCGGCCACCACGACAACCGGCCCCTGATCGCCCGCATCCTCGAGCTGCGCCAGGAAAAGGCGTCCATGCTGGGCTTCGCCTCCTTCGCCGAGCTGTCGCTGGCCCAAAAGATGGCGCCGTCGACGACCGAAGTGCATCGCTTGCTCGGCGAATTGCGGCAGGTGTCCATGCCGGTGGCCGTGCGCGAGCTGGCCGAGCTGAGCGCCTTCGCCGGCCTCGACGTGAAACAGTGGGACACCGAGTTCTACGCCGAGAAGCTGCGCGAGGCCCGCTACGCCTACTCCGAGGAGGCCCTGCGCCAGTACCTGCCCTTCCCGGCTGTCCTCCAGGGCCTGTTTGGCGTCGTGCAGCGCCTGTTTGACGTCGAGGTCAACGACGCCACCGCCAGCGTCGAACGCTGGCACGACGACGTCGGCTACTACCGCGTCAGCAAGCATGGCCGCGACATCGCCGCCTTCTTCCTCGATCCCTACGCCCGCCCCGCCGACAAGCGCGGCGGAGCCTGGATGGACGATTGCGTCACCCGTCGACGCCACGCCGACGGCAGCATCCGGCTCCCCGTCGCCTACCTGGTCTGCAACCAGCCGCCACCGGGAGACGGCAAGCCGTCACTGCTCCCCTTCCGCGACGTCGAGACCCTGTTTCACGAGTTCGGCCATGGCCTGCAGCACATGCTGACCACGGTGGACGACGTCGACGCCAGCGGCATCCGCAACGTCGAATGGGACGCCGTCGAGTTGCCCAGCCAGTTCATGGAGAACTGGTGCACCCATAAAGCGACCCTGCTGGGCTTCGCCCGCCACGTCGACAGCGGCGAACCCCTGCCCGCGGAGACCTTCGAAAAGCTCAAGGCCGCCAAAACGTTCCGCTCCGCCAGCGTGATGATGCGGCAGTTGATGTTGGCGTCGGTCGATCTGGCCCTGCACGAGGGTCCCCTTGGTGATCGCTCGGCGTTTGACGTCCAGCGCACCATCGCCGCCCACAACTCGGTGATGCCCGTGCTGACGGGTGATCGCTTCCTGTGCAGCTTCAGCCACATCTTCGCCGGGGGCTATGCCGCCGGGTACTACAGCTACAAATGGGCCGAGGTGCTGTCAGCCGACGCCTTCGGCGCCTTCGAAGACGCCGGCGTCGACGACGAAGCCGCGGTCAAAGCCGTGGGCGCCCTCTTCCGCGACACCGTGCTGGCTCTCGGTGGCAGCGTCCACCCGGGTGAGGTCTTCCGTCGCTTTCGCGGCCGCGATCCGTCGACGGCGGCCTTGCTGCGCCATGCGGGCCTCGGCGCTCAATAGCTTCGTTTGACCTCGTGATTGACGGTGATGCGATGGACGATGTTGAGGGGAGGACTGTCAAACGCGTCAGACACGAGGAAGAGGGGCGTCTTGGACCGCCACGCGACCACCGCCGTGCAGATGGTTGCAGAGGCGGTGATCTCGAGGTCGAACTTGTATTGGGCAGGCTCCAGATTCACACCAGCCTGCCGAGCCAGCTGCACAAAGGTCTTCTCCCAGGTGGTTGGCCGGTTGAAACGCTTTTCGGCGGAAAGCTCGTTGCAGGCCGTGCGAGCGGCGGTCTTGACCCCATACTCGACGGAAAGAGGCTCGCTGTAGGTCACGGCCATGACGACAGCGCCAAAAATGACGGCGGCGAAGATGAGGATCTTGAGTGGTCCTTCGGCGGCGGCGGTGACATTCATGGCAATACCTGCGTTGACAGAGTGGCTTCAAGCCAGATACCAGAGTCTTGTCGGAGCGTGGCGCAGTTTGGTAGCGCACTAGACTGGGGGTCTAGGGGTCGCAGGTTCAAATCCTGTCGCTCCGACCAGGTGAAGATAGAGTAGGGTCCCGTCGACGATGATTCGTGACGGGGCCCTTCTCCTTTTTGGCATGTGCATGATGGCCGTGACGGGCTGTCGGACGCCACCGCGGCCGCCGGCTGAGCCACCGATGCCGCCAGGGCACACGATCGAGGTTCAGCCCGGACAGACCGTGTGGGAAATCGCTCGGGAGTCAGGGCTGTCCATTGACGAGATCGTCGAGGTCAACGGCCTGGAAGACGCCAGCGAGGTGGCGGCCGGCCAGATGCTCTTCATCCCGGCCGGTGCAGGGTCGCTGCGTTCACCGACGCCCAAAGCGCCACGGTCGCAGCCAGGCGCCGTCGTCGTAGAAGGCAGACCTCCAGCCACGCCGACGGTGACGGTCGCCCCGGGTCAGGCCGACCTGATGTGGCCCGTAGACGGGGTGGTGCTGCGCGATTTCACGACCGGCACAAGCAAAAGGGAGGCCTACGAAGGGATCTTGATCGCGGCACCGCCAGGGACACCAGTCCGCTGCGCCAAGGACGGCGTGGTGGCGTTCTCAGGCAGTCAGGGAACGAGCCTGGGCACCTTTGTCATCGTCGAGCATGATGGCGGCCTGGTGACCATCTATGGGCATCTGGCGGCGGCGGCGGTCCAACCGGGCACTCAGGTCCGCCAGGGCAGCCCCCTGGGCATGGTTGGCACCTCGGGACTACTGGGTTCATCGCCGCGCTTGCAGTTTCAGGTGCGGCGACGCCAGGTACCCGTCGATCCACTGACGCTGCTGCCGCCATGAGCGTGGGCCCGGCTACTCTTCGACCGTGACCGGCACGAGGAGTCGATCGCTCATGCGTTGGCACCAGGCGTCGGTGCAGAGGAAAAACGACACCGTCACCTCCAGGGACGTGGTCCCAGGCTTGAGGGCGCGCAAGGTGGTGGAGACCTGCGGTTCCTTGGCACTCTTTTCCTTCAGATCGCCGCGGCCGAGCTTCTGTTTGGCGGGCTTGAGCAGGGCGTTGTCGGCGAACGAAATCTCCAGCGGTGCGTCGGGGTGCACCTTCTTGCCGTTTTTGGGCGTGATCATCAGCAGGAAGGGCCCGTCGGCCCCCACCTTGAGGGTCGTGGCGCTGCCGGTGGTGGCCAGGCTGTAATCATCCTTCGTGGCGCGGTCGTCGGCGACAGGGACCGCGACGGGTGTCGCCATGAGCGGCAACGCAACCAATGAAAGAGACGCAAGAGCGAGGGAGCGGAGGGTTCGGCGCATGATGCCTCTGACGAACGGGGGAGACGGGGGTTTCACCGAGGCCGCAATGGCCTGTTTTTCACATCATCGACGCGGCGACAGTCAGTCATCGCTGCCGTGGACGAACGTGGAGACGTTGGTCGTCCACGCCCGACGCCCACGGGTGCTGAGGTTGAGGTTCGACCAGTTGTTGTAGCTGAGGTCGGGGACGAAAATCGCCTCATGCTGCCAGAAAAAGCCCCCGACCATCAGGTCCGTCGGCGGCACGAAGTCCTCGGGCAGGTTCTGCTCCGCGATGGGCAACACCGGCAAAAAGTCCACGACGTCGGGGATGACGGGCACCGGGACCTTGGTCCGGCTGCCCTCGATGTAGAAGCTCCACAACTGCAGGAAGTCGAAGGGCTCATACACGTACATCAGGTGCAGCGTCGGCTGTTCACCAGGCGCTGGCCGCCAGCGAAGCGTGCGATTCTCGAGGACGCCGCTGGGAGCAGGCGACACGACCTCCGGAATGCCCAGCACCGGCTGGATGGTGACACCGCCGCGCAGATTGCCCACGCCGTCTTGGATGACCTCCGACGATGGCAGACCGGCATCGCCAATGTGGAAGGCGACGTTTTGGGCCGTCACGGGCGGTCGGTCTCGCAGCCGCAGGCTGGTGTTGCCGGTGACGCCGAGAATGTCGGAGGCGAAACGACGGCCGTCGGGGAGGTCGGCGACGAAGACTTTGCCGATGGCCAGGGGCTCCTGGCTGAAGGGGTCGACCGCGCCCCACAGCGTGCCCTGCCCCGTGACGATGACCGTGCCTGCCTCAAACGACACGGTGCCGACGTCGGTGAAGAGGTTGCGGCCCGTCGTCGAAAATGCTCCGGCGATGAAGGTCAGCATTTCCCCCGGAATTTTGGGCATGCCCTCAAGGGCATGGTTGCGGTCGCCGTCGATGGCCACCGTGAAGTTGAACGCCCCTTCGCCGCCAAACTGGATGAACGGCACCACCCGCGTGATGTCGGGGCCGTTTTCGAATTGAGCGTTGATGTCGGTGATCTCAAAGTCGAGGGGCGCGTCGGGGAGAGACAGCTGGATGTTCTGGTCGAGGGGAATCGTCAGCTCGATGTCTTGATCGATCTGCGTGACGCCTCGCTCAGAGAAGACCTCGCGACGCACGCCCATTTGGCGCAACCGGAACTCGCTGGTGGTGAGGTTGAAGATGCCGGCGACGGCTACCAGGGCCAGGCGACCGGGGCGGGCGTTGGCGAGGAAGAATTCACCACCTTCCTCAAAGACAATGTTGTTGGCGCCAGGATTGGGCGTGCCCGAGAACTCATCGCGGCCGGTGGTGACGACGACGGCGAGGGCGATTTCGTCGGGGCCGAGGGCGGCTGGATCGAAGAATTCCTTGGCGAAGCCAAAGACCCGACCTCGGAGTTGGGCCGGCGGCGGCGGCGGCGGCGGATTGCCGGGAGGCCCTGGCGGCCCTCCACGAATGGGCGTCAGGTACAGCGTGATTTCCGAGGCGTTGACGTCGACGAGGGTGCTGGTTTCGTAGCCGTCGGCGGCGACCGTGACCGTCTGAGCGCCCACGATGTCCGGGCCTGACAACGTGGCCTGCCCAAAGGGGAAGTGGGTGATGTCGGCGGCCGTCGGGGTGCCGTTGGTGCCGGTGAAGGCGAGGGCATTGGGGATGGGGAAGCCCGACACGGCGTCAAGGGCGGTGACGTACATGGCGCCGTCGATGGGGCCACCGCGGGTCCCGCCGAGGATGCTGGTTGGATCAAAGGCCGTGTAAACGCGCGCGGCGGTGGCCTGTTCGGTCGGCGACAGCACGATGCTTGGCACCCCCTGAT
>CAJBHN010000078.1 GCA_903952805.1 uncultured Myxococcales bacterium
ACATCACCGACCTCGTCGACGTCACGGTGCGCGGCAAAGACGGCATCATTCCCCCACCCGTCGACAAAGCGGTCATCGGCATCGAGTCCCTCGACGTTGAACTCAAGTTGGCGCGCTTGCCCCGCGGCAGTGCGTCGACGACGGCGCTGCTCATCGAGCTTGATCGCTTGCCCTGGTTCCGCAAGCTCGTGTACCTGCTGCCGGCCGCCATCCTGCGCACCTACGAGGCGGCGCTGACCGACACCCACATCATCGTCGTCAACCGCCGCGGGGTCCACGGCATCCCCTTTGGTTCGCCGATGACCGAGATCTACCCGCAGATTTTCTGTCCGGTCGGCATGGGGCTCTTGCCGCGCGTCGACTACGACCTGCTGCGCGAACATCTGCAGATTCGCCCCGACCAGAACCTGACGTTCTTTCCCGAGCACGGTCCGCCGTTTGCGGTGCCCGTCGGTGAGTTGCGTCCGTTGTCGCGGGCGGTGGTGGCCCCGGAGCGCGCCGACGCGTCCATCATCGAGATTCGCTCGCGCAGCATTGCCGAGGAACTGGCCATGCCCACCGTCGCCCACAAGCGGCAGGGCGCGTTTTCGCTGTGGCGCGGCACCAAAATCGAAACGTCGTCGTCGTCGTCGGCGCCCCAGCTGCCGCCTGCACCTGCAGCGACGCCAGCGTTGCCGCCCGCGCGGCGGCCAGCAGACCAGGCGGGGGCAGACGCCGAGGGCAAAGCCGGGGACGACGGCACATGAATTCCTCGTCGACGTTGACGCATTTCTCACGGGACTTCGGGGTCCCGTTCTTGCTCGGCGGAACATGCATCATTGCCGACCCCCTGGGCAGCAACGGCCTCGCCGCCATCAAGCACGGTCTCTCGGTCGACGTTGCGTTGCACGACGCGTGCGACGCCCAATTCGTCGACGCGGCGCTGCTGTGCGACGTGACGCCGGCTCCCTTCGATCACGACGCCGCCACCTTTTTGTACGCCGCGCATGAACTCTTCTCGTCGACGCATCCGCAGACGGCGTCGTTTTATGCCCGGGCCCATCTGTTCGCGAAGGCGGCGACGTCGGAAATCGAGGCGCTGCCCCGCACCCTTGATCCGTCTCGCCTGCTCACCCGGCACCTCATCGTGCGACGGCTGTTCAAGACCACGCGCACCGACGTCCACGTCGCATGGTGGACCGGCAGTGCCGACTTCTACGGGGAAGAACCGTCGTGGCGCCTGACGCAGATGCCAGGGTTGCGCCGCGTTCAACAGCAGCGCCTGACCCAGCCCATGTGGCGGCTGGCGCTGCAGGGTGGCGACGAGGAATTGCGGGTCGCGCGGCAGGCCTTGATGGTGGCGGTCCTCGACCAAAGCCCGCTGACGCGCCTGATGCTCGCCGGCGATCCGGTGCAAAAGACCCTCGGCTTTTCGCTGCTGCTGCCGTGGAAGCTCGACGGCCGCCGGGCTTCCCCTCTCGATGTCCTGGAAGACCGGCGCCTGGCGCGCGCCGTCGCCGACAGCATCTTGCAGGATGGCATCGAGGTCGGCGGCGCCGCCATTGCCCTGGCGCTGTTGCAGGGCCTGCGCGAGGGCACGAGCCCCCAGGTGCTGCGGCGTGCTGCCGAGTTGTGCACCCATCTCGCCTTGCTCGCCTGCCACATCGAAGGCGAAGCCCCCGGCGCGCGCGAAAGCAGGAGCCTGGTGGCGTTCATCGACGGCGACACGGCCACGCTCAACGAAGCCAGTCGCGTGTACTGGGCGGTCGTGTCCGCCACGTTGGCGCTGGGGCGCAGCGGCGCCCTGGAGGTTCCCGTCGACGCGCTGCCTGAGCCGAGCAAGCAGGTTCTGGAGCGCCTGCAGCGTCGGTTGGAGCATAAGCGGGTGGCGGCCGTTGCCGAACCGCTGCTGCGCGAGCTGGGTCGTCGCTTGCCTCGGCAGGAGCCGGCTGGGCACAGGCCGGTCGGCGAAACCATGGTGGT
>CAJBHN010000079.1 GCA_903952805.1 uncultured Myxococcales bacterium
CCAAGCAGACCAAGCAGACCGACGAAGACCTGCCACGAAAACCTCATCATCATGCTCATCATGCTCATCATGCATCTTGGATGCCGCGTCCGGCGGGGTGGGCGCCACACCGTCGATGGTCCTGCAGACGTCGACGTCGACGGCGTCGTCCGACCCGCCTTGGGCCAAAGGCTTCGTCATGCCATCCTCATGGCGATCCCACCCATATGGAGCGTGCCATGGCCCACATCGACACCCACAATACCCTGCCCGGTATTTCGGGACTCTTCGTTTTTCGCCCCGAGACCGGCGGCCCCCTGAGCGTCCTCGCCCAGGCCTTGTTGCGAGGCCCGTCGCCCCTCAGCATGGCTGAACGGGAACTCATCGCCTCGATCGTCTCCGCCGACAACGACTGCCGATTCTGCGAACTGTCCCACACCGCCGCGGCCTGCGCGATCGAAGGCGACGCCGACTTCGTCGCCAGCGTGAAGCGTGACGTCGACACCGCTGCCATCTCGGACAAGATGAAGGCCCTGTTGGCCGTCGCCCACCAGGTCGCCAAGAGCGGCAAGGCCGTGACCACCGACACCATCGCCCGAGCCCGGGCCGCCGGCGCCACCGACGTCGACATCCATGACACGGTGCTGATCGCTGCGGCATTTTGCATGTTCAACCGCTACGTCGACGGCCTCGCCACCACGACGCCACCGCACCCATCGGACTATGTCGCGATGGGCAAGGTGCTCGCCGAACAAGGCTATGTGCGGGCCCGCTGACGACGTCGAGCATCGGCCTCGTCTCACGCTGGCTGTCAAGCCACCCGGACCAACAGCCCCTTGAGGTACTCACCCTCGGGGAAGGAAAGCGGCACCGGATGGCAACGGCTGTGGCCCAACTCGGCGAGGACCTGGCCGGGCCGGCGGGCCTCCAGACAGGCCTGGGCCATGAGCTCGCGAAACAGCACGCGGTCGACAGCGCCTGAGCAGGAAAACGTCGCCAACAGGCCATCGGGGCGCAGCAAGCGCAGGCCGCGAATCATCAGGTCCCGGTAGGCACGGGCGGCCCGGTCGAGGTGCGCCGCCGACGGCGCAAACTTGGGCGGGTCGAGGATGACGGTGTCAAAACGCTCGCCGTCGTCGTGCAGTCCCCGCAGCACGTCGAAGCAATCGCCCTTGAGCCACTCGTGCTGTTCGGCGGGGAAGCCGTTGTCGAGGGCGTTTTTCTCACCCATTTCCAGGGCGGCCATCGATGTATCCACCGACGTCACATGGCTGGCGCCGCCGGCGAGGGCGGCCACCGTGAAGCCCCCTGTGTAGCAAAAACAATTGAGCACCCGGCGCCCAGCGCTGGTGCCACGCATGACATGCCGACTGTCCCGCTGGTCCAGGTAGAAACCCGTCTTGTGGCCCAGGTCGACGTCGACATTGAAACGGAGGCCGTGCTCGCGCGTGACCACGGGACCGTCGCTGGGCTCTCCCCAGGCCAGGCCCTTGTGCAATGGCAAGCCCTCTTTCTGGCGAACCTCGGCGTCGCCGCGGTCGACAATGCGGACGCAGGGGCGATGGTGACGCAGCCAATCCACGACGATGGGCTTGATGCGCTCGGCCCCGGCCGACTGGCACTGCATGACCATGGTGTCGTGGTAGGCGTCGATGACGAGGCCGGGCAGGCCGTCGCCCTCGGCGAATACCAGGCGGGCGCCGTCGGTCTCGTCGCCAGCGACGCTGCTGAATACGAGCCGGTCGCGCAGGGCCACCGCACTCGCCAGGCGCGCGTGAAAAAACGCCACCGTCAACGGCACGTCGTCAAACGACCACAAACGAACCCGCAGCTGCGAGGTCGGCGAATAGGCGCCGCGACCAAGCACGGTGCCGTCGTGGGCCTTGACGACGACGACGTCGCCGCCGACGGGGTCACCGTCGACGCGAGCGATGGCGCCCGAAAACACCCAGGGATGACGCCGCAACAGCGGCCACTCCTTCTTGCTCTTGAGGTGGACCACGCCGCGGTCGCCGAGATCGACGGTGGCGGGGTCGACCAGGGCGGGAGCGACGGTGACGATGCTGACGGGGGCGGACTGGTTCACGGGGCTCACAGAGTCAGGGGACGCTGGCGGCGGCGCTCAGCGAGGACGGGGCGGATGCTCGCCGAGTGAGGCAAAAATGGCCACCACGATGAAGGCAAAAAACACGGCGGCCAGGATCTTGGGCACGCTCCAGGGGCGTTCGCCGTTGACCTGACCAGTGACGGCGTTGACGACGACACGATAGGGCTTGTCGCCATAGCGATAGGCGAGGATCCACACCGGCAACAGCACATGCTTGTAGGTCAGGGCCGAGAACTGCGAGTCAAGCGTATGGACGCGCTGCTCATCGCCGCCGATGCGTCGCTTCACGTCGGAGCGCAGCTCATCGTTGATGCGGTCTTTGGCGAGGCCGAAGCAGACGTCGAGGGGTTTTTCGTAGGTGTGGGCCCGCTTGCCGGCCAGGGCGCTGTCGGTGAAGGGGATGACCTTGTCGGTGGGCCACGGCTCCAGCCCCTGCAGCAGCTTCTGCGGCAAGGATTGCAGGGCGGGGATGCAGACGTCGTCGAAGAAGCGTTGAAACGAGCCCGAGGTGTGAGTCCAGTTGACCCGCCGCTCGCGACGCTTGTTCTGCCCCGAGCCGACCTCGACGTAATAGGCGTCACCGCGTTCGCCGGTGAAGCGGGTGAAGATCATCGCGTCGTAGGTGAAAAACGGCATGTAGACGCCGTCGAACTTGCCCTCGACGCCGCGCTTCTGCCACGCGCCGGGCGCAAACCAGCGGCCCGAAATCCAGGTGCGCAGGTTGGCCTGGGCGGTGGTGTGCTCAACCTGGAACGTGCACAGCCCGTCGACCGGGATTGGGTGGTCGGCGGTGTGCGCGTCTTTGATCTGCAGGGGCGTGTCGCAGTAGCTGCATGTGCTCGACGTCAGCGAACCCTCAAATACGACGATGGCCCCACAAGCGCGACATCGCACTTCCTGCTGGGCGGGCTGGGCCGCGGTGGCTGCCGACCTCTTGTGGGCCTGCAGCGCCAACCCCTGCTGCAGGTCGTTTTCGCTGACGCCGGACTGCTGGCCCTCGCCAAACTCGAGATTTTTCTCGAAACCGCAATGCTCGCATCTGAGCTTCTGCGTCCCGATCGAAAACGTCAGCGACGAGCCGCACGAGTCGCAGGGAAATTCTCGGCGGTCTTTGGTGGCGGCGTGGCCGCCGGTCATCTCGCTGCTGGTGGTCGTCGACATGCTGTGCTCCTCGGCGGGCGCCACCCTATCCCGGCGGCCCGCCTGAGAGGCGTTTGCGACAGGACCGTCGCCTGACAACGGGCTCCCGACCC
>CAJBHN010000080.1 GCA_903952805.1 uncultured Myxococcales bacterium
CACCAGAAGGTATTCTCCCATTGAAACAAAAAGAGGCGCGAGGCTGAAAACCGCGCGCCCCTCATCAGGAAACGACCAACAGTTCAGTCGCAGGCGTTGTTGGTGTTCTTCAGGTCGTTCAACTGCGTGATGGTCCATTCGTCGACGGCGTCAGCGATGGCGCCCGACGAAGCGTCAGCAGTGGCGCCGAAGGAGATGTTATTCCCTGTGGCATTATAGGTGTAGCGCAGCTTGCCGCCCTTGGGCACGAAACCAATCGAGTTTACCACGGTGGAGGCGGTTCCTGCAACGAGGCCCGCTGCAATTGGGGGAATGCTGGCGTACGTGTCGCTCTCGGCGCGGAACGCTTCCTGCGAGACGTAGAGCGCCTTCAGGTTGCCCTTGGCTTCTGACTGCTTGGAGCGGCACTGGAACTTCACAAAGTTCGGCACGGCAATCGCGGCGAGGATGCCGATGATGGCCACGACGATCATGAGTTCGATGAGGGTGAAGGCTTTCTTGGACTGCAACATGTAGCTCTCCGGGGGTTCTGATTATTATGGAGCAAACATCATGCCTGATGGCGTACCGCATGGGGACGTGGGCGCCTGACAAAAATCGTCAGTGCTCAGGCGCCAAGAAACGGCATCAACGGCACACGTCAAAGACGGGTTCGACTTTGCCGGTCTGGTCGGCCTCCCAGGTGTCTCGGACGCCGCCGCGAACCAACTCCCGGCCACGAAGGCTGTTGGAAGTGCCAAACGCATGGAAGGTGGTCGCGTCGGCGGCATCGACTTCGATGTCGTAGCGGCGAATGCCGCCGGCGACCGCAAACGAGACGACCTGCAGCGTGGCTTCGGTGCCGCTCGCATAGCGGTCCGACTCGGCCCGGAAGGTTTCCTCGGCCATGACGACATTTTTCAGCACCGTCCGGACTTCGGTCTGTTTGGCCCGGCATTGAAACGTGACAAAATTCGGGATCGCGACGGCTGCGAGGATGCCGATGATGGCGACGACAATCATCAGTTCGATCAGGGTGAAACCGCGACGCATGTTGACCTCGGATCGCCATGGGGCGAGCAGGACGATGCAGATAGCACGATGCAGGCCATTGTCTCTCAAGCAGGACACTGGCGCCCAAGGCGTGTTTGGCGCTAGGGTCCGACGCAAGACGACGAGAGGCCGCCTTTGGCGGTCAGCAGCTGCGGGCGGGTCGACCGGTCGCGCTGCGGAGCGAGATGATGACGACGACTTCGAAGGCCCCCCCGTTTACGCTGTATGAATACCGCCCATCGCCGTTCTGCGTCGCCGTACGCGTCGGCTTGAATGAGTGCCAGGTGCAATTCACGCCGCGGGATGTTGACCTCACCAAGCCGCGCACAGCGGCCTTTTTGAAGCGGAGCCCGTTTGGCAGGCTGCCCGCTCTCGTCGAGCATCGGCCCGGCGGAGAGTTGGCGATCTTCGAGTCGCCGGCGATCTTGCTGTTCCTCGCCGAGCGCTTTCCGCAGTCGCCGTTGGGCTTCACCGACTTGACCGCCCGCGGCGAGGCCTACAGCTGGCTGTCCTACATCGGCACCGGTTTCGCGGTTGAGCTGTGGACCTCGTATTGCGAGGAGCATGTGCTCGACGACGCCGACAAGTCCGCCAAGGTCCGGGTCCGGTCACGGGCTGAGCTTGATCGGCATCTCGACGTCCTCGACCGGCATCTGGCCCGGCGGGCCTTCTTGGCCGGCGACTACTCCGTCGCCGACACCCTTTCGACACCGCTGCTTGATCTGCTCGATCAACTCAAGGTCGACCTCGACGCGTTCCCTCGGGTTCGCTCGTGGCGCGAGCGCCTGCGTGAGCGTCCTTCCTACAAGGATGCCTGGCCTGGCGAAGAAGACGACGAGTAGGCCCACTCGAACGGGGGACGTCCATGAGCAGCTCGACTTCCATGCCCTATCGCCGCCTGGGCAGGGCCGGTCTCAAGGTGAGCGCCCTCTCCCTTGGGGGCTGGACCACGTTCGGCGGCAGCGTCACCGACGACGACGTCGCCGGCGGCATCTTGCGGCGGGCGTTTGATGCCGGCGTCAACTTCTTCGACATCGCCGACATCTATGCCAAGGGCGAGGCCGAGCGCTGCATGGGTGCCGTTTTGCGTCACCTGCCTCGACACGAGCTCGTCATCTCGTCGAAGGTGTTCTGGCCGATGTCCGAGGACGTCAACGACAGGGGGCTGAGCCGCAAGCACATCTTCGAGAGTGTGGAGAAGTCCCTCAAGCGCGTCGGCACCGATTACCTTGATCTCTATTTTTGCCATCGATTCGACGATCAGACTCCCGTCGAAGAGACCGCCCGTGCGATGGATGATTTGGTCCGCCAGGGCAAGGTGCTGTACTGGGGCACGTCGGAGTGGACGGGGGCGCAGCTGCGCGATGTGCATGCGCTGGCGACCAGGCGCGGGTGGGACGGGCCCGTCGTCGAGCAGCCGCAATATTCGCTGTTGGCGCGGCGCAAATTTGAAGACGACGTCCGACCGGCGGCGGTGTCGTTGGGGATGGGCCTGGTGGTGTGGAGTCCGCTCGCGTCGGGAGTGCTCACGGGCAAATATGACGATGGCATTCCCGCTGGCAGCCGCCTGGATCGCATCGAGTGGCTGCGCGAGAGCGTCCTTGCCGAGGAAAATCGGGAGCGGGTTCGCCGCTTCGCCGACGTCGCCAACGACCTCGGCACCAGCCGGGCTCGTCTGGCACTGGCCTGGGCGCTGAAGCAGCCTGGCGTGTCCAGCGTGATCACGGGCGCCTCGACTGTGGAGCAGCTCGACGAGAACCTGGCCGCCCTCGACGTCGTCATTGACGACGCCACGGCCGCGCGGTTGCTTGAGTTGTTTCCCTGACCCATGCGCCTGCGCGACCTTCTCCTGAGCACGCGAATCATCGACGCCACCGTCTTGGCGCGCGCGGAGGCCCACGCAGAACAAGCGCAGCTGCCGCTGGTGCGGGTGCTGGTTGGCTTCAAGGTCGTTGATGGTCGCGTCCTGGCCCGCCTGTTGTCGCGGGCGCTGCACTTCGAAATCATCGACGTGGCGGCCATCGATATTCATCCCCGGCTTCTCCAGGTTGTTCCACGGCATGCCGCTGAGGCTTTGCGGGTGTTGCCCATCGGGGTGAAGCAGGGCGTGACCGGCGGCAGCCTCTATCTCGCGATGGCCGATCCCACCAATGAAGACACCATCACCACGGTCGAGACCGCGACGGGGCTGCACGTCGAGCCGCTCGTCTGTGACGATGACGTCCTGCAGGCCTGCTTCGAAAAACACTACGGAATCCTGGGTCCAGACACTCCGATTCTGGTCGGTGACCTCGTCAGCCAGGGCAATCATGAGTTCCTGACCGAGCTGACGGCGGAGGCGCTGCGGCATGTGCACACGGCGCGTTCGGCGGAGGTGCCGGTGCCTGCTCATCTCGACGGGCCCACCATCGAGCTTTCGCTGAAACAACTCCTGGGGTCGGTTGTCGGTGGCGGCGCACACACCGTGGACACCACTCGCGGTCCATCAGCGTCGCAGGTGCTCGGTGACGGGTCGACGACAACACGTGTTTCGAGGCGGCTGCGTCTGCCGACGGTGAAGACGGTGGCAAGCCTGTCGCCCCTCGATGAACCCACGGTTGTCCCCAGCGAGGATGCCTTTGACGAGCAAACCGATAAGGCGCGACGCGTACCACTCTCGGTGCACCTGCCTACTGGCCCCATCGGCCGGCATCATGGAGTGGTCGTCGCTGCGTCGGGTATTGCGCCCGTTTTTCGAGCCGAACTGCGCGAGCTGATAGGGCCTGTCGAAATCTTCGACGATGACGTTGCCGCTTGTCATGCAGCCGTCGGCCATGTGGCGCTGGTTTTGATTGAGCCTCGGTCTCGATCGCCGCTGCTGCGGGCACTCCTCGACCTGGAGGAACTCGTTCCCAGGCCCCGCATCGTCGTGTTGGGCGGCGATCCTGCCCTGCGCCTGTTGGCCTTTGTGGATCACCATGCGGACGCTCCCATCGAAAAGCGGGCGACGGCCATCGCGGTGGTTGCCGCATTACGGTTTGCGGGGGTCGACGTTTGACGACGACGACGGCCGTGGTTGCCGCAGTACCGGCGGCCGTCCGACGCGGCGCTCGCGAGGCCCTGTGGGCCACGGCTGCTTTGTTGGCTTCCTTGTGGATCGGCAAGCACCTGGCGCGGGCGTCGGGCTTTGGCGACGTCATTTTCACGCTGATCGCCGCCTTCCAACTGTATGTGCCCCTGTGGCTCATTCAGCGTGCTGGGGAATTGCCTGAGTCCCACGCCATCCACGCCCATGGCCTGTTGCTGGGACCCATCGCTGCACTGCGACGCAGACTGGTCGGGGCCCGCCGTCGACGTCATTTTCGTGGCGGGCCCGGTTCAGTGGGGCGCTGGTTGGCGCATTATGGTCGTGGTGCCATTTTTCGTCCCGGGGCGCTGGCGCGAGACCTGCGAGGCGCCGTCGTCGTCGCGCTGGTGACGTTTCCGATATTCGGCTTGTCCCACCATGTCTGGCAGGAAATGCTTGGCCACCCTTGGCGGATGTGGAGGGTGCCGGACGACCTGCTGGTGGTGTGGCTCAAAAACACATTGTTGATCGCGCTGCCCGAGGAACTCTTTTACCGCGGCTTCGTCGAGACCCGCCTGGAACGCCTGTGGCCGACGAAGACAACCGTGTGGGGAATTCCGTTGGGTCGGACCGTCATCCTGACGTCGGCGCTTTTTGCGCTTGGGCACTTTCTGGGCGAGTACAATCCCGCGCGCCTCGGCCCGTTTTTTCCGGCGTTCGTGTTCTCGGCGTTGACCCGTCGCTCGGGCTCCATCACCGGTGCCGTCTGCTACCACGGGGCCAGCAACGCGTTTTCGCACCTGCTGGCCGCTGGATACCGCTAGGTTGCACGTGGGGCAGGCCATGGCGGTGCATCTTGGTGGGCTGCCTGCCTGTTCGCAGGACGACGCCCCGGCGTTCCATCACATGCTGCGCGCGGGAGCCGATGAAGCCGGGCGTACGACCGCGCCGTCGCCGGTGCGCTGGCCCCAGTTGTGGCGCGCCACGCCGCAGCAGCGCCCGGCTCTCGTCAGTGCGTATGCCGCCTGGGGAGCCACCATCAGCGGCTTGGTGGTGGTCGGCCCCGCCGACGAAATGGCCCTGTTCATCGAGCGAGGGCACCGCGTCGCCGCATCGACCCCCGTCGCCGCCACGGGCCTGGTGGCCTACAGCACCTCGTTCGTCGGCTGCAGCGTCCCGGCTTCGCTGCGGGCCGTCGTCGACCACGACGACGTCGTCGAGGTGGGCTTCTTTCCAGCCAGCGAGCCGCTGGCCGCGTTTCCCGTCGCCTCGGGTCGGGACGTGGTTCATCTCCATGGGGTGCCTTGCGGCGCTGACTTGTGGTTTCGACTGCGGCTGGCGGGGTGCGCTGAACAGCCGGGTGCGGCGCGGGTGGCGATGCCGGCCGTCGGCGTCGATCCCCTCGTGCTGCCGTGTACCCCCGCAAAAAAGAGATGAAGATTCAATCTGTTGGACGAGCGTTGCGATGACGCTTGGCGTCAGCTGTTTCGACGGTTAGGAATATCCTGTGCGAACGAAACTCCCAGCAGCTGATGCTCCGCCAGCAGCGTCGCCGACCGCGGACGCCCTGGCGGCGCAGATGATGGCGTGGATGGGGCTGTCGATGAAGATGGCCAGGGGCGAAAGCCTGCGGGCCACGCTCGACCTGCTGCACACCCACAATCTCACGATGGCGATGATGACGGTGCTGCATATCGTGGGCTTCGACGGCACGCAGACGATGACTGGCCTCGCTGAGGAAACCGGATTGTCGACGAGCGCGACCAGCCACCTGCTCCAGCGTCTGGTGGAACTCGGGTTGGTCGAACGCCAGGACGATGCCGTCGACCGCCGGGTGCGCCATGTGGCGTTGACCGCCGAGGGCACGGCGCTGGTCGGGCACATCATGAAGCTTCGCTTCGCGGATTTGCGGGCGTCGGTGGACCCGCTGTCGGCGGGGACCATGGCTTTGCTGAGCACGGCTGTCGGCCGCGCCATCGACGAGCTGGCCGCGCACCTGGGGGCACCGCTGCCATCCTGTCCGCTGCCAGAGGGCAGCGGTCCGGCTCCGCCCGCATCCCGACAGACCCCCCAGGCATCCAAGCTCGACACGACGCATGTGAATCAAACGACGAACACGACGAACACGACGACGACCA
>CAJBHN010000081.1 GCA_903952805.1 uncultured Myxococcales bacterium
TCGTCGTCGACCCCCATGAGTTCGCCGACGCGGGCGAGGTCGTGGTTGCCGGCGAGAATGACCACCTGCTCGGCGCTGTGGCGCGCCAGGAAGCGCAGGCAATCCTCACCGTCGCGGGCGGCGGCGCTTCGCTCCGCGGGAGCGTTGCTGCCCCAGTCGAAGTGGTCGCCGATGGAGAGCAGCCGTGCCGAGGGGCGCAGGCGGGGATGACCACGACGACGCCGATCGAGGAGTCCGTGATGGGACAACACCCCAAGGACACGGGCAAATGGCGCTTGGGGATCGCCCATCGCCACCAGCGGAGCGATGCTCACCGCTTCTTCTTCGTCTTGACCGGTTCAGGCTCGGGGACCGGGGCCGGGGCGGGTTCGGGCTCGGGTGCTGGATTGATGGTCAGCTTCATCTCGGCCTTCAGGTCGCCCACGCTGGCAATCAGCGTCGTCGTGCCAGCCGCAAGACCCGTGACGACGCCCGCATCGGTGACGGCGGCAACGGCTGCGTCACCCGTGGTCCAGGCGGCCTTCCACGTGGGGCGTTTGGCGACGTCCACGTCGAGCACTTCGCCCCGCTCGTTCATATAATCCAGTCGCAAGGGCTCGCTGGCGGTACCAGCCTCCAGCACCAGGGCCAGCGTCTGCAGTTGGATGCGCTTCAGCAGCACGACGTCGACATTGATCGTGGCCGTTTTCTCCTCGACCGTGACGGTGATGACCGTCTTGCCGGTGCCAACGGGCTTCACGACACCAGCGGCGTCGACCTTCGCGATCGCCGGGTCTCGTGACGAAAACGTCATGGGTCGGGGTTCCTCAAGAATCGCTCCGTCGGCGTCTTTGAGAATGACGGTGAGGGTCTTGGTCGCGATGTCGGTGTCGAACGAGACCTTGGCGGGGGCCACTTCGACGGTCTCGACCTTGGTCTGACAAGCAGCGCCGACGGTGACCAAGAGAACCATCGCGGCGAGACGGAACGAACGCATGGCAATACTCCCGCAAGCACGGCCGCCTGCGGGCTTCGGTTCGCAGGGGTTCACCGCTGTGTCAACGGGCGGGGGGGGCGCCCGCGCATGATCATGCGGTCGGCGACAAGCCCCGTGACGGCGAGACTCCGAGCTTCGAGCGTGGCATGCTTGCTTCCATGGTTGCTCTCCTCGCGGTGATGGCTGTCGTCTTTACCGTGGCCAGCGCTGGTCCAAACGACGTCGTGGCTGGTGGTGCAGGATCGCCGATGGTGGTGGTGTACGATGGCTATGGCCAGCCCGATGCCTTTCGGGTCTCGGGGCGGGTCCTGCACGACAGTGGACGCACGCCTGAGGGGGCGGGCGATGGCGCCATGCAGAACCTGGTGCGCACGATGGCCGATCTCGACAGTCGGGAAGTCTCCCGGGTCGACCTCACGGTGACGATTGCTGGCGTGTCGTACAGCGCCACCAGCGATAGCGACGGGATGTTTCAGGTGCGGGTCAAGGGCTTGTTGTCGGCGTCAGCGCTCCCCGTCGGCCCCGTGCCGGTCGAAGCCGTCCTTGTCGTCGGCGGCGCGGTCGGCCGTGGCACCCTGCACGTTGTCCCGGCATCGGGGGTGGCGTTGATCTCCGACATTGACGACACCGTCATGAAAACCTGGGTGACCGACAAGGGGCGCATGGCGCAGACCGTGCTCCTCAAAAATGGCGCCCAGGTGGAAGCCGTCGGGGGCGCCGCCGCCGCCTACCGGCAGGCCCGGGTCAGCGGCGTCGACGCTGTCTTTTACGTCTCGAGCTCACCGCAGAACCTGTACCCGCGTCTGCGGTATTTCCTCGAGCACCATGGCTTCCCCGCTGGTCCGTTGTTCCTGAAGAACCTCGGTGATGACAGCCTGCTCGCCCACGATTCGTACAAACTTGATCGGTTGGAGCGCATCGCCGCCGACGTGCCCGGGGTGCGCTTTGTGCTCGTCGGCGACAGCGGTGAGCGGGACCCCGAGATTTATCGGGAGTTTCGTCGTCGTCACCCGGCCCGGGTGACCGGGATCATCATTCGCCTGGTGCCGGGTTCCAAGCACCTCGAGCCAGAGCGCTTCGTCGATTTCGTCACTGTCGACGACGTCTGGCCTGCGGACGCCAACGTCCTCGACATGATGCCCACGCCACGTCGTGAGTAGGCGGGAACCCATCCAGATTGGCGGCGTGCGATCCCGGGTTCCTCGTCGAGCCTGCTCGTCAGCGCTTGACAGCGACACTGCTGCAAGGGTCAATGACCGTGGGTCGACGCTTCCGTCGGCACCACCTGATTGGACCCGTCATGAAATTGCTTTGGCCTGTCACAGCCCTCGCCGCCCAGCTGGCTTCGATGGGGTGCGACCTCATCCCGACGACGAGGGTCGAGGGTACCCTGCCTCCGTTGTCGGCCATGTTCATTCCCAAGCCATCGGAGCGGACCGCAGGCAACACCGACGAACAGGCGGCGTGCGCCGATGGCAACGATGTCGGCGCCGCCATCGAAGCCCGCGTCGACGGCCTCAACGCCAGCGTGGCTGCGGACCGGGCCTTGTTGGCGGCCGTGTATGCGGCGGAGCCAACCGGCATTGCGGGAGTGGCGACCTACCAGGCAGAGGTCGCTGGCAGGATGCTGAACGTCCAGCTGGTGAAGGGTGACGACGGGGATATCGTGATGACCGCCACCATCGACCTCGGGCCCTACATTTCTGGCACCTATCGGGCTGCCGCCGATGAGGGCGCACTGGTCATCACGCCTGGCGAGGGCGATCCCATCGTTTCCACCTGGAGTACCGAAGCAGGCACGCTCAATATGGGTCGCGTCCAGGGAGAAGCAGCCGTCGTGGCCGCGTTCACCAACGACGGTGACAAGGGGCGCTTGGTCGTCACCGGCCCCGACGTGGTGTCGCTTGCGGCGGTGTGGGGTCTTGCGGACGGCGCGGGCGCTGCCGTCGAAGGCGTCAACGAAGCGGGCTGCTGGAGCGCTGGCAACGCCATTGGCGACCTCTGCACCGTGGTCTGCGACGAGTCCGTGCTCGACGGGCTTCCGGCACTTCCCGAGTGAGGACGGCCCGTCATGCACAAATCCCTTGACGGCCCGTTCCAGACAGGAGACAACCAGCCCGTCGCTTGCCCAGGTGGCGGAATTGGTAGACGCACTAGGTTCAGGTCCTAGCGGGGGCAA
>CAJBHN010000082.1 GCA_903952805.1 uncultured Myxococcales bacterium
ACGGGGACGGCCGGGGCCACCGAGCGCTGGCACCCAACGACCATCAGCAGGGTAGACAAAGGTACGACACTCAGCAGGCGCATTCCAAAGCCATGCCAGACGGTGATGCCCTGGACAAGCACCGGGGCCCCACCGAAGCCCCGAGCGTCGATCCGCACGGGACCCCTTGCCACCATCGGCTGACGATGTTCTCACCCGGCCCATGACGACGACGACGTCCGATCCCAAAGCCGCTGCTGCCGACCTCAAGCCCGCCACCGCTGCGCCGACGCCGGCGCCGGCGCCGCCATCGGACTCGGTCACGCTGACCATCGATGGCCACAAGGTCACGGTGAAGAAGGGCACCCTCGTCGTCGAGGCCGCCAAACAGCTCGAAAACGACATCCCGGTCTTCTGCTACCACCCAAAGCTCAAGCCCGTCGGCGCCTGCCGCATGTGCCTGGTGGAAATCGAGAAGATGCCCCGGCTGCAGACGGCGTGCACGACGCCCGTCGCTGAAGGCATGGTCGTCAAGACCAAGAGCGACATGGCCGTCGGCGGGCAAAACGCCGTCGTCACGCTGCTGCTCGCCAACCATCCCCTCGACTGCCCGGTCTGCGACAAAGCCGGCGAGTGTCCGTTGCAGGACAACACGTTTGAGCACGGGCTGGGCATCTCCCGCTTCGAGGAAGACAAGCGGGAGAAGGACAAGGCCTTCGAGCTGTCGGACCGCATCGTCCTCGACCGCGAGCGCTGCATCCTTTGTTACCGCTGCGTGCGCTTCCACGAAGAAGTCCCCGGCGACCGCGCCCTCGCCGTCCTCGACCGCGGCAGCCGTGGCGAGATCGGCGTGTTGGCCGGCGAGCAGTACGACTCCCCGCTGCAGGGCAACGTCATCGACATCTGCCCCGTCGGCGCGCTGACGTCGCGGCAGTACCGCTTCCGCGCCCGCCCCTGGGACCTGCGCCGCGCCAAGGGCATCGCCAAGGACGACCCCACCGGCTCCAATCTGTGGATCGACTCCCGCGACGGTCGCGTGCTGCGCCTGCGTCCCCGCGAAAACGTCGACGTCAACGACGCCTGGCTCGCGGACAAGACCCGCTTTGACACCCTGCCCGTCGAGCGCACCGAGCGCCGCGGCACGCCGCTGATTCGCAAAGACGGCGTCCTCGTCGAGACCACCTGGTTCGACGCCCTGCGCAAAGCCGCCAGCCTGATTCGCCACCACAAGGTGTCGGCGCTGGCGTCGACGACGCTGACCAACGAAGCCATGGCGGCCCTCAAGCAGAGCCAGCTGGTGTCCACCACGTCGGTGTGGCCCCGGCTGTCGACGTGGGCCCCCCGCGGCACCCTGCGGAGCCTGGCGACGTCCAAGTCCGTCGTCGTCGTCGGCTGCGACCCCTTCGTCGAGGCCCCCATCTTTGCGCTGCACATCCGTCGGGCCCTGGTGCCCTTCACCAGCGGCGGCCAGAGCAAGGGCGGCGGCGGCAACCTCGTCGTCGTCGGCGCCAACAACGGCCTGTTTCGTGACACGAAGGCCTGGCTCAAGACGTCTGCCGACAACACGCTGACGGTGCTCAAGGACCTCGTGGCGGCCCTCGAAGGCAAGGGCTCGCCCGAAGCCATCACCGCCGCGGCCTTCCTCAAGGAACGCCCGGCCTCCATCGTCGCCGGCGCCGCCATCGCGTCTGACCCCGAGGGCATCAAGGTGCTCGAGCAGCTGCGCACCCTGCTTGGCTGCAGCGACGACACCAGCTTCAGCGGCGGCCTCGACACCGCCGCCAACGCCGCCGGCGCCCGCGCCATCTTCGGCGACGCCGCCGTCGTCGACGCCACCAGCCAGGCTGGCGCCCTGTCGCAGCAAAACGACACGCTGTTGGTCCTCGGCGACGTCCCCCACGCGACCGGCTTCCCCGTCCGTGACGTCGGCCAGGCCCGGGTCATCTGGGCGACGGCGACGCTGCCAAAAGACGCCGCCGACATCCCGGCCTTCGTCGACATCGTGCTGCCCCTGGCCGACACCTACGAGCAAGCGGGTTCCTTCACGTCCATCGAGGGACGCGACCAGGGCTTCGACGCCGGCGGCATTCCCCCCGGCGGCGCCGACAAGGCGAAGGCCGATTGGGAAATCGTGGCCCTGCTCTCCAGCGAGCTCGGGGTGGCCATGCCCAAGGACCTCAAGGGTCTGCGGGCCATCTTTGCCGCCGACCACGCCTTTGCGCGACTGCCCGCCAACAAGAACACGTCTCCCTACGTGCTCAACGTGATGTGAGGCCGTCGTTGGCGCCCGCCGCCAACGACGACTGCTCCGCCGCGCCATCACACGTACCTCCCCGCTCTGATCGACCTGATCGACCTGATCGACCTGATCGACGACAAGGACAGTCATGCTCGAGACCTTCAACCAGACCACTCTCCTTGGCTGGCCCCTGTCAAACATCGTCTACCTGTTGACGCTGTGCTTGGTCGTCATCGTCGGCGGCATGAGCGGCATGGCCGCCGGCACCTGGTTTGAGCGGCGCGTCATCGCCCTCATGCAGGTCCGCCGCGGCCCCAACCGCGTCGGCCCCGCCGGCCTGTTTCAGCCGGTCGCCGACGGCATCAAGACCTTCTTCAAGGAAGATTTGATGCCAGAGACGGCCGACAAGGCCCTCAACCGGCTGGCGCCGGGCATGGCGTTGTTCGCGGCCCTCATGGGTCTGGCGATCCTGCCCTTCGGCCCCGCCTACGACATCCCCGGTTGGGGCACGCTCACCCTGTACGTCGCCGACATGAACGTCGGCATCCTCTACGTGCTGGGCGTGGGCTCGTTGCACACCTACGGCGTCGTGCTCGCTGGGTGGGCCAGCGGCAACAAATACAGCCTGCTGGGCGCCCTGCGCGGCGCCGCCCAACTCGTCAGCTACGAGATCGTGCTGGGCTCGAGCCTGGTGGGCGTCGTGCTCATCACCGGTGAGATCTCGCTGTCGGGCATCGTGCGCTGGCAGGCTGAGCACCAGCTGCCCCTGATCCTGCTGCAACCCGTCGGCTTTGGGCTGTTCTTCATCGCCATGTTCGCCGAGACCAACCGTCCACCGTTTGACCTCGTCGAAGCAGACACCGAACTCACCGGCGGCTTTCACACCGAATACTCGGGCTTTCGCTACGCGCTGTTCATGATCGCCGAGTACATCAGCATGATCACCATGAGCGTGCTGGCGACGACGTTCTTCTTCGGCGGCTGGGGCGGCCCCTTCGGCTTCCTGCCCGGCCCCTGGTGGACCGTGCTTGGCATCGGCTTCTTCTTCTTCATGTTCGTGTGGGTGCGGGCCACGATTCCGCGCCTGCGCTACGACCAGCTGATGCGCTTTTCGTGGTCGTGGCTCATCCCCATCGGCCTCGTCAACATCGCCGTCACCGCCGTGTTGGTGGTCGCCTTCGGCTGAGCCGTCCCGGCCCGTATCGTTCTGAAATATCAGGGCTTTTCAGGTATGCATAAAACGGCGCCCCTGGGCGCCGTTTCTGTTTCGCCGGGGACTTGGGTCCAAAAAAAAAGTGCTCGCCCTGCTACAGGCCGGCGTCGACCTCGACGGCGAAGGTGTCCTGCCAGACGCTGATGCGGGCCATGTTGCGCTGCTGCTCGACGCAGAAGCGCAGCACCCAGTCCTGGAAGTGCGGGGGCTCCCACAGGGCGAGGGTCTCTCGGGACCAGGGCAGCACACGCCATTGGGGGTCGCCGTGGTCGTCAACCTCTTCGCGGCTGTCGAGGCGCTCACAGCCCACGAAGCGGCAGTAGGCGCGCACCACGGGGTCCCACGTCGACAGGGAGGGCCTGGCCTCCTGCAGGGCCTGCTCAAAGGCCTGCAGCCCCTCCAGCAGCTGCCAGGCGCTGCCAACCCAGAAGAAGCGGGGGTGACTGAAGGGTGTGCGCCGTTTGGTGAGCTCCACCCACGCCAGGGGCCCCAGGGTGACGAGGGTGCCTTCGCTGGCGTCGCCGTCCCCCGTCCACAGCCCGGCGAAGTCCCGGGGCCAGGCCCGGGCGGCGTCCTCGCCAAAGCGGGAGGCGATGGTCCCGCGGCTGCCGGGTTTGCTCATGTGGACTTCACGGGACCAGCCAGACGCGGTTCAGCTGGTCGGCGACGACGATGGCGCCGTCGGCGCGCACCGCGACGCCGGTGAGGTCCGCCTGGGAGCGTTGGTGCCCGATGGCGAAAGCCGTGGACGCCCCGAACGTGCAGTCGTCGGCTTGCACCGTCACCCGATAGAGCTGGGCCGCCGACGACAGGTCTCCCGCCGTCGCCCCGCCGCCGGCGATGACGGTGGTGGCGTTGGTGTCGGTGACGACAAGATCCCGGACGAAGCCATCGACGCTGGCGCGGGAGGCACTCTGCGCGAAAGAGTTGGCACCGGCGTCCCCTATCACCAGTTCCCTGTGGGGCGGTGGCAGCGCCGTCAGCAGGCAACTGCCCAGGCGACGAACCTGGATGCCTGGCCGGGCGCCCGCCAGGGCGTGCACCACGGGCCTCGCCCCCGGTTCGGTGCTCCAGCTCAAGATGCGGTCGGGCATGGTCCCCACGATGACGCCGTCACTGTCGATGCGAATGGTCACGCCGAACTGGCCCATGTCGGCGGCCACAACCGTCAGGGGTTCAGTGACGCAGGTCAAGGGTGTCGTCGTGAGATCACAGCGGCCCAGCACGACCGTCGCCCCGGTGGTGTCACTCACTTCCCCGCGCCGGGCGAAGGCGACCATACCGCCATCGACGGTGACGTCGACGTCGAGGATGCAGTCGACGCCGGCGTCCCCGCACGGCGCGCCGACGTCGACAACCTGGGGTTGGGACAGTCCCGAAAGCTCCTGATTGAGTACCCAGGTCAGCACCCGGACAGCGGGAGCATCCTCCGCCTGGGGACGTTCGACCTCGACGATGGAGCCTGCGCGTAAGGCCAGCTCACCGCGTCCCGACGACGACGCCGCGTTGCCCCCCAGGAGCAGTGCACCACTGACGGTGATGACGCCGTCGGCTACGGCAGTGAGGAGCCGGAAGTTGCCGAAGTCATCGCGCAGCATGAGCTGGCGCTCGCCAGTCAAGGAGGACAAGCCAACAGCCCCGACGGCGTCGCCGGTCTGGACGCGGACCCGGGCATCGGGGGGCGCCCCCAGCCGGGCCGACTCCTGCGTCCAGAAATACACCACGTCGTCACCGAGGCCCCAGACATCGCCGGAGCCCTGGTCGACGACGAAGCGTTTCACGAAGCCGTCGCGGGGCGAGCCGCGCGAGACCACGGTGTTGCTGTTCTCGACGGTCAACAACAACCCGGCGGGGCCCGCCAGGTGGACGCGGGCCAGGGATGGATCGACGCCGAAGGCGGTGACACCGTCGCCGGCCCGGCCGCTCAACGGCCGACCATAGAGCGAGAAGTCATTCACCACCGTCGTGCCCTGCCAGAACCGAGATCTCGTCCGACAGGATGTCGCCGAACATGTTCTCGGTCAGGATGACGTCATAATCGCGCGGCTTGCGGATCAGGTGCATGGCCATGGAGTCCACCAGCGCGTGCTCCAGCTCGACGCGGGGGAATTCCTCGGCGTGGATCCGGGTCACGACCTCGCGCCACAGACGGCTGGTCTCCATGACATTGGCCTTGTCGACCGAAGTCACCTTGCCACGGCGCTGCTGGGCAGTGCGGAAGGCGGCGCGGGCGATACGTTCGATCTCGGGCGTGGTGTAGACGCACAGGTCCGTGGCGCGGTCGGCGGTA
>CAJBHN010000083.1 GCA_903952805.1 uncultured Myxococcales bacterium
CGACGAGGATGGCGGTGGCTTCGTCGTAGACCTTATGCACCGTGGGTCGCCCGCGACGCAGGTCATCGTCGTCGAGTGCCGGCAGGTCGTCGTGCACCAGCGAGTACGTGTGCACCAGCTCAAGGGCGATGGCTGACGGGGTTGTCAGCCGTCGGAGCTCGGCGTCGTCCAGGCCACCGTCGACGGCGCGGGCCACCGACATGCACACCAGTGGGCGCAGACGCTTGCCACCGGCGAGCAGGGCATGGGCCATGGCCTCCTTGAGCCGCGGTGGAGGGGGCGTGCCGTCGACGTCGGCGGCGCTGTCGATGAAGCGTTCCAGTGCGGCTTCGACGTGGTCACGCCACGGGCCGAGGTGGTCGAGGATGGTGCTCATGGTCAGCCGTCGGCCTGGGTGGAATCGCTTTGCTTGCGCATTGCTTTGGTCGAGCCGTCATCAAGGAGCTGCTCGAGGCGTGTTTGCATGGCGTCCAGCTTGCCCTTGGCGGCGTGAACCAGCCGGACGCCATCTTCGTAGGCCACGAGGCTCTGTTCCAACGTCAAATCGCCTTTTTCCAGGCGCGCCACGACCCCCTCCAGGGCTGCGAGGGCGCCTTCGAAGGTGGCGGTGGCAGCGGCCTTGTCAGCGCTGGTGACGTCGACGGGGAGGTCGGCTTTGCCGCCGTCGGCTGGTGGTGGGGTGCGAGCCATGCCATCGCATACTGCGATGCCTTGACCGACGCCAGCCATCCCCACGGCGCTCCCGGCGGGCATGCTTGGTGGGTGTGACGGTTTTTGGGCGGTGCTGCGTCGTCAGCCGCGGCCGTTGACGGCGAGCCACCGGCGTCCGCGCCCGACGTCAGCCTGCGCCGGACTCGATGTCCCGGGCGTTGAAAAACGCCGTTGCCGCAACGATGGGGAGCGCCGTCCATGCCATCAGCGCCATCACGGCCACCGGCAGCGACGTCAACGATGCGGCGTCTTCGTTCGCCGCTCCGAATTCAAGCGCGACCCGCCCGCTGGCGGCCACCATCGAGAGGCTGAGGGTCTCGGTGTCGAGGTACCGGCCCAGCATCATCACCCCGATGGCTGCCGCGAGGCCGACGGCAGCGCCGTTTTTGCGGACCACGACCGCCGACAACGCCGCCGATGACGAGACGGCAATCCCGGTGACGAGGGCACAGCCAAAATTGACGACCGCGTCAGCGCGATCGGTGACTTCAATGGGTGTGCCTCCCGAGAGGCGGCCGGCGACATCGCTGACGGCGATCCACACCAGCGCCGCACCAGTGAAAAAAACCACGCTGGCAAATGCTGTGAAGATTGATTTCGCGACGATGAACGACGCGCGGTGCGTGTGTCGCGTCAGCAGCAGCTTCCAGGTGTCATTGGATTGCTCGGTGGAGATGAGCCACGACAGAAAAATGGCCGGCACCGCGTACAAAAAGCTTCGGCTGAAGTCGACGACGACGTTCAGCGTCTGCGGGTAGCGCAGCGCATTGTCGTGACTGTACAAGCCGGAGACCAGCAGCACGATGAGCGGAACAAAAAACACGAAGGCAGCGACGCCGTGCGCAAACGGCGCACGCCACACTTTTTGTCCCTCGGCCACCACAAGGTGAATCATGAGACGGCTCCGGGTGGTGTGGCGTGGTCGTCGATGGTGGCCAAGAAGGCGCGCTCAAGATCCAGTCCGATCGGCTCAAGGGCGAAGAGACCAATCCGGGCGCCGACGACGGCAGCGGCGACTTCGGGGGCGCGGGCGTGGGCGATTTCGATGGTCATGATCCCGTCGACGCCGTCGGCGATGGCGACGACGCCAATGGCGCCCAGCAGCGCGGCTGTTGCGGTGGCGTCGCTCACGCGGAGGCGCAGGCGCTCGGTCCCGGCCAGCCCCTGCATCGGACCGGCATAGCGTCGCTGGCCGCGCGAGACGATGACGACGTCGTCACACATCTGCTGCATTTCCCCCAGCTGGTGACTCGAGACCAGCAGCGTGCGCCCTTCGTCGCGCAAGGCGCTCAAGAGTTCGCGCATCTCGGTCACGCCGCGCGGGTCGAGGCCATTCATCGGCTCGTCCAGGATCAGGACCTCGGGGTCGGTCAGCAGCGCGACCGCGAGCCCGAGGCGCTGTTTCATGCCCAGCGAAAAGCCACCGACGAGGTCGCGCTCGCGCCCACTGAGCCCGACGCGCGCCAGCAGTGCCCCACGGCGTGGTGCGTCGACGTTCTTGCCTATCCTGCCGCTCGTGGTGGCGCAGACCCGCAACATGTCGTCGGCGCTCAACCACGGCCATGCGCTCGGGTTCTCGATGAGCGCGCCAACTTTGCCTGCGGGCAGCTTGTGCCCGCGGCCCACGTCGACACCACAGACGACGGCACTGCCACTGGTGGGCTTCACCAATCCGAGAAACATCCGCAGCGTCGTCGTCTTGCCAGCGCCATTTTCGCCGAGAAAGCCGGTGATGGTGCCGCGCCGGACGTCAAATGACAGCCCGTTGACGGCGGCGCGGGCCCCGTAGCGCTTCGTCAGGCAGTCGGCCTGCAAGACAGTGTCAGCCATGCTGAGCCTCCCCTGGAAAACGGGATCATCGAGCGGGGGAGGAACCAGGCACCTCCGGTCCGCACCAAGACGACGGCTACTACTCCATCACGCGAGCGACCAGGACGCTTTGGTCATCTTCGGTGCGGCCCCCGGAGAATCGGGTGACGGTGGCGATGACCTCGTCGCAGATCTCCTCGGGCATGCAATCACGCATCGAACCAACCAAAGCCCGCAGGCGCTTGTCGCCAAATTCTTCGCCATCGCGGTTGCGCGCTTCGGTAATGCCATCGGTGAACAGCACGACCAGGTCGCCGATCTCAAGCTGGATACTGCGTTGCTCGACGTCCAGCACCGGCGACATCCCCAGCGCGGCGCCTGGCAACGCCAGCGGCTGTACGCCATGACGATTGACCCAGAGCGGCGACGGATGCCCTGCATTGGCAAAGCGGAGCTCGCGCGTTTGCTCGTCAAACGACATTGCGCAGGCCGTCATGAACAACTGACGACGGGCGCTTTCTATGATTCCCAGGTTCATCAATTTCAGCATGCCATCGAGGGTCAGCGGCTTGAGGGCCGCCCGGGCCACGTCGTAGGACGCCTTGGCCACCGCCGTCAGCATGGCCGACGGCAGACCATGGCCAGTGACATCGCCCATGACCAGCAGGCAGCGGTTGTCGCGCAGCGCAGACATTGACCACCAATCGCCACCACATACGCTCGCCGGCAGCGTGACGCCGGCGGCATACAGGGTCGGCCGCTGCAACGGCTGCGTCGGCAACAGCATTCGCTGCACGGTCTGCGTGACTTCTTTTTCACGCCGGCTCTGTTCGTCCTCCGACGTGGCCACCAGCAGCGTGTGAAATTGTTCCACCAGGCGGGTGAAGCCATCTTTAACGGAGGTAATGATGGTGTTGTGTTCGTTCGATGTGATTTGCGACATCGAGCGACCCAGCGATTCATTGAAGTCATCGGACAACGACGACAGAAACGCTGCCCGCGTCTCTTGGGCGTCAGACCCATTGCCCGATGGCAGATTGCGCAGCGCAATTACGGCGCCATTGATGGCAGCAATCACCGTCCGCAACGCCTTGGCATCTTTGCGCAGACGATCTTGCCCCTCGTTCATCTCGAGCATGGCCAGCTCAAGTGACCGCTCCAGCAACTTGTAGTCGTCTTCCATGCGCGTGTACTGCTCGCTGATCTGCGCACAGATGACCGACCATTCGTCGGCGACCGGGGCGCGGTCGGCGAGGTTCAATCGCGTCAGTTGGCGACGAAGGACGCTGTGTATCGTCACGTGGGGTTGCCTTTGTAGTAGTGGAGGGAGCCCGGCACTCCCCGCAGGTCGCGCGCCGACAGCGTCAGGTCGAAGCACGCGCACACTCGCGTCTCGTGCCGGGGAATGACTTGAATGAGCGTTGCAGCCGCAGCCGTGAACACCCGGTGCAATCCGAGACCCGCACCACCGTGCGACGTGTCAATCGCGACCTGCGCACCCGAGGCCAACCGCGCCGCCGCAATCACCCGGGACAGCGTACGCAGCACCACTGAACGGCGCAGCCCACCAAATGGGTCGACCACCTCAATGACCAGGAGCTGGCCGTCGCTGGCGACGCGGCAGGTGGCAGATTGCTCTGGCAGCAACTGGATATCGGCGTTGCGGTCATGCGCGTACAGGTATTTCCCATCGGGCGCGACGGGTGCGTCGTACAGCGCGTTCATCAGCAATTCGTGCGTGACGCCAGCAATTCTCTCGGTTTGTTTGCCGGCCACCGACTGCGCAAAACGCGTCACCTGCGCGATAGTGTCGTCGCGATCGGTCGTCGACGACACACGCCAGTCGATCACGCTCGCACCCGGCGACAACAACTGTTGCGCAGTGGGAGCGACACGGCGGGACGTCAGGCCAGCGGCGAGCGCATTGCGGAACGCAATCAACAATTCCCACGCTCGCGGCGCGACCATATACGTCGGCCAGCCCAGCCACGCGACCATCGATTCACCGGCGCTCGAGGCCGCCTGCTGCATCAGCGACGCTGAGTCCTGCGTGCTCCAAATCACCGAAGGCAGGCCGCGCAAGACAGCGTTGTTGACGATATCGTCAGCGAATACCGCGTTATACCCGAGCACGGTGGGCTGTTGTTCCAATGCCGCCACCACGCTGTCGACGACGATGGCCTCGACCATATCGTTGGCAACCGTCCCCGCGCGCGCAATGCGTTGGGCGGCGGCCACGCTTGGCTCAATAATGACGACGCGTTGCCGCATGCGGAATCACCTGACAAATACGAGAAAGAGGACACCGACGAACACCAAGGATGCAACACCCCCAGCCAGCGCCGCAAGCACCATAATCCGTACCGGGCTTCCCCACGGACCCTGGCCCTGGGGCGATGACGCAAGCGTCGCATCGACCGGCGACCCCGTCACGGTTCTTTGGTCCAACGTTTGCTCAGGCGGGTCAGGCTTCGTTGTCGGCGAGACTGGAGCGGCGGTGGCCGTTGAGTTGGTCACCGGCGGCGGCGAAAACTCGGGAGGCATCACCAAAGCGTCGCCGTTGGACGCAAATTCGAGAGACGGAAATTGGGGTGTCCAGCGCACCGCCGCGGGAGACCGGGCATCGCCCCGTTGGGACTGCTCGCTACCGCCCGGTGAGGAGGGAGGCAGGCCAACGGGCGTGTTGCAGCGCCCGCAGGTGCCCTGACCGTGGGTGACGACGACGTCCATCATGCAGGTGGGACACGCCGCATGGTATGAGGCGACAACGACGTGCGGCATGGGAGGGCCGGTCATGAGGGCGGTGACCAGTGGCGCGGGGGCGCGCTCGAGCCGAATGGTGGCGATATCCTCGTTGAGCAGCGCCAGGCCCGCCAGCAATCCCGCGACATATGGGCGACAATCCTCTCTCGCTTCAAAGCGAATGGTGACATCGCCTTCAAGCCCGTCGACCGAGCGGCGCCACGCTGACGCGGCGACATAGCGGTGGACCACAACGACGGTGTTGAATTCACCGATTTCTTTTTCGATGGCCGGCGGTTCAATCGCCTGGGTTGGCGCGGAACTGCTCAACGAATCCATCGACAGCGAGAGGTTGTCGTCTTCGACAGCGCCGACCACGACATCGGCGTATCGGGCAATTCGGGTCCGCGTCAGTTCGATGCAATCCGCAAAATGCATGGCCATAATGGCCCGGGGCGTAAACGTGCTCGCGATGCTGACGTCGCTGAGGTAGTCGCGCAGGTCGCGGGCGGCCTCGGAAGCGTCGCGATAGCGGGCATTGGGGTCGCGAGCGAGCATTTGCTCGATGACGCGCTGCAGCTTTGGCGGGTAACTGGCGTAAATCTCGCTCGGCCAGACCACGTTACATTCAATGATTTGTTGCAGCAGTTTGAACTCGTTCTTCCCGCGGAAAGGACGACGACCGATGGTCAGTTCATAGAGCACGATGCCAAGGGCGAAGATATCGCTCCGGTGGTCGATGGGTTCGCATGACGCTTGTTCCGGCGACAAATACGACAGCTTTCCCTTGATCATGCCGGTGCGGGTATTGGTCAATCGGTCGTTGGCCCGCGCCACGCCAAAGTCCAGCAGACGCACGCTGCCATCGGTCTGAATGAAGATGTTTTGCGGTGAGATGTCGCGGTGAACCAGTTCCATCGATTTGCCATCAATGGTCTGCGCTTTGGTTGCGTACGACAGCGCCGCCGCGATTTCGGCGACGACGCTGGCCGAAAACGCATGCGGCAACGCTTTGCCTCCCGCAGCGAAGCGCTTGATGACCGCGGCGAGGTCAACCCCATCGAGGAGCTCCATGACCAGATAGGTGGAGCCGGCGCCGCTGCAGACATCGATCAGGCGCACAATGTTTCGGTGATTGAGGCGCGACAGAATCGCGGCCTCGTCGAGGAACATCTTGTGCGCCTCCGGCTGTGAGGCGGCCACGGCCGGCAGCAGCCTCTTGAGCGCGACGAATGGCGGATCGTCGGGCAAACGCGTCAGCGGTACCCCGAGGAACACCTCGGCCATGCCACCGGTTCCGATGGACTCCAGGATCTTGAACCGACCAATGACCTCGGGATGGTTCACTTCGGCTCGAGGGGCTTGCGCCATCGCTTCTCCATCAGGCCTCCGCCATGCCCAAAGACGATGGTCATCTGCCGGCCAGGCGCCAGGGCCCGATAGCCATTGCGGACGCGGGTTTCGAAATCCTGCAGGTCGGTGATGCGGTCACCATTGATGGCATGGATGGTGTCGCCGATCTGCGCCGCTGGGTCCGCCGCGCCGGTTTTGGCCTGCACCACGACGAGGGCGTCGGTGGAGCCGAGGGCGACAGCCTCCGTGATCCGGATGCGGGCCACGTGAATCCCCAAAGGGGAAACCGTCTCCGCCAGCTCAGCGACCATTTTGTCGTAGGCAGCCTTTGGGACCTTGAAGCGGAAAGAACCCGTGTACCCCTCGGGCCTTTCGGTCAGAAACGCGTCGGTACGCATCGGAGCAGCATACACGCCCATCGTTTCATCGAAGCGACGGCGGACCCGTTCTCTGAAGGTGTCGTCGTTGAGGTCGCCCAACTGCTGGGCCGTCGGCCGCGCCGCACGCTCAGCCTGCAACACCAGGCGCAACACCGCGTCGTCGGTGGCGGCCTCAAGCAGGCGCTCCTTCGTGCGCTCCGGACCGGCCTTGCCAACCACCATCACTTCTTGCGTGCCCTCGTCGATGACGAGGGGGCGCGCCGTCCACTCCGGCGGCAGCGCATCGGCCGGGGGCGTCGTCGCCTCGGACGGCGCCGCCGCTGCAGTTGCCGCTGTCGGCGCTGTCGGCGCTGACGCCGCCGCCGGCGCCGTCGGCGCACGCATCGCGAACACCAGTGCGAGGGTGATGCCTACGGCTGCAGCGCCCCACGCGATGGCCGTGCCCCGCGGCACGGAACCAGTCGGGCTGATCGCGGTGGCGGCGGCG
>CAJBHN010000084.1 GCA_903952805.1 uncultured Myxococcales bacterium
GGGTGACAGGGAGGGGGCGCGCGATGGCTTTCGCCGGTGACCGTGTCTACATCGGCGGTACGTTCACGGCAGTTGGTGGTGTGCCATTCACGGGTCTTGCTGCGGTGTCGGTGAGCGATGGTACGCCGATTGTGGGCTTTTCCCCTGTTCTCAACGGTGGCGGGCCGTTGGCAGAGGTACATGCGCTGGCGATGGTGGGTTCCACTGTGGTGGCGGGCGGAAGTTTCGTTTCTGCGAACGGGACAGCCAGGCAGGGACTGGTGGCCTTGACCGACACCGGTGTTGCTGTCGCTGGCTGGGCGCCAACGATTTCGGCGGGCGGGGTTGTTCGTGCGCTCGCTGTGCACGGGGATGTGATTGCTGTTGGTGGAGATTTCACGTTGACAGGCAGCCAGAACCTTTCGTTTGTTTCCTCGCCCGTCTCGGCTTTCAGTGTCACCAGGGCTTTTGCGGTCGACGGCAGCGTTCGATGTGTGGCTGCGGGGCGAGATTTTCTTGTTGTGGGCGGTTCCTTCGCGAACGTTGATGGCGCCCCGAGGTCACGGCTTGCGGCCTTGTCACGGTCCGGCGCCGTGCTTCCGTTCGTATCTGGCGCGAATGCTGAAGTGATTGGTTGCACAGTGGCGGGCAACAACATCCATGCAGCCGGGGCGTTCACGCTCCTTGGGGGGCTGGGAGCCAAACGCTTCGCCTCTGCGACCGTTCGAGGGCTTGGTTCGCTCAACACAGGCGGCCGGTTGGATGGCAACGCGGACTCGGTCATCGTCGTTGGCGATGTGGCGATGGTTGGTGGGTCTTTTGTGTCTTCTTTCGTGTCCGATGATGTTCAGCGCCGATCCGGGTTGGCCGCCGTCGCCGCCGACTGAGCGCTGAATGAGCGCTGGATTGGGTTGTAGAATGCCGATTTTCTCAGTCATCGTACCAGTGAAGGACGATCCAATTGGTTTGCCGCGAGCCATTGCGTCTGTTCTTGCGCAAAGTCTGGCGGACTGGGAACTCGTCGTTGTTGATGATGGCAGTAGCTCTCCTGTTGTCGTCCCTGCGGACCCTCGCATCCGCCTGGTTCGGAACGAGCAGTCTGGAGGGCCGGCTGCTGCACGCAACGTAGGCGCGTCGGTATCACAAGGGGTGTACCTCGCATTCTGCGACAGTGACGACGCATTCGCGCCCGAACGCCTTGGTCATGCATTCGCCAGCCATGCCGACGGCGCAGCGCTCGTCGTGTGCGAGCAGTCAGAGAGGCCTCGCGACTTGGATGCCCTTCGGTTGGTCGCATCGGTTACGCCGCACATGGGCACCATCTCGATCCGTCGAGAGGACTGGCAGGGGTTTGATGAGCGCTACGGCGCATGCGAGGATGTGGAATGGTGGATTCGGGTGGGCAGGACACTCAATCCAGTCTTCACTGCGTCGCATGACTACATCTTCATCGGGACTGAGCATCCCAGAGGCATTCACTCAAACACGGCGCGGATGGCGTTCTCATTTTTACTTCTTCGTGATCACGAGTCATTCTTTGAGGCGAACCCCGCGGCGCGCGGATACAGGCTCTCTCGTATTGCAAAGTTCGCAGCGGGTCTGAATGATGGTGGTGATGCCATCTTGGCGCTTGTTGATGCATTTCGCGCTGATCCATCGCGAATCGCATCGCGAGACCTCGTACATACTGCGGTGGCGTTCGTGAAAGCACGTGATTCCGTTTCGCCCTCAACAGGGGCATTTCTCCCGCCGATTCCTCGAGCCCAGGCGAGGCGTTGGGTCCCGCTGAAGTTTGGCGGTCCAGATTCTCGCCTGAGCTATCCGAGGGCCGGTGTCACGGCCGCTGCCTGGGCCGGGAACGTGTTGCCGCGTGTTGCTCGCGGCTACCTTCGACGCGCGTCGACACTCGGGAGCGAGCGAGTGCTTGCTCGGACCGCTTGGGGGGTCTTTGTGCTCTCTGCGAAAGACACTCGCCTGCTTGCGCCTTGTTTTGATGAGCCGCTTGAGACTGCCATTCTCGCCCGACTGGTTTCACCGGGGGATACCTTTGTCGATGTGGGTGCCAACCGAGGTTGGTTCACCCATATGGCTTCTGCACGCGTCGGACCGGACGGGCGAGTCTTCGCATTCGAGCCAGACGCCAGGATGGTTGCCCGCCTCGCCGAGATGGAGCGTGAGAATCATTGGACCAACGTCACGGTGATGCCTGAAGCTCTGTCTGACGTGACAGGAGAGGCCGTCTTCCAGGCGGTGGCAGACCCCGCCCTCTCGCATCTGATGGAGCCGTCGGAGTCAGAGAGTCGAGGTATTCGCGTGCCGACGACGGATTTCTCTGCGTTTGCGCTGCAGCATGACCTGACGAAGTTGAATGCGATGAAGCTCGATGTTGAGGGCGGTGAAGTTCGTGTCCTGCGAGGTCTCAGTCGTTGGCTGAGAACCTCAGGGTGCAGGCCGGTGCTCCTCGTCGAGGTCGAGGAGCGGCACCTTGCCAGAGCGGGCACTGGGGTGAACGACCTCCTTGATGCCGCGCCTGCCGACTATGTCTCGATTGCCATCGACTACAAAGCGGGCGGTCTGATGCGGGAGCCCTATATCGGCCAGCCGTTTACGGGACGAAATATCCTCATGGTTCCGCGAGAGTCAGTCGATAGTGTGTTTCGGAAGATTCACAGCGAAGAGTCGCCCCCTTCGCTTCGCTAGAACCCATGGTGCCGATGGGTAGCCCATCACCGTCCGTAGCGGCTCGCAACGCGTTGGTCATGGCGACTGCGGTGGTCACGGTAGATACTTTCGGGCGCGCTGGCCTGAGGTCACTCCCATTGAAGGGTGCGGCTCTCTTGGCGGCAGGGGTGGTCGCACCTTGGGACCGTCACCTCGATGACCTTGATATCTGGGTTCCGCCAGGCCGCGCGCTTGAGGCGTTCAATGCGCTCGTCTTGGCGGACTACGTGCCCATCGGTAGTTTGCCGTCGGCCACCCACGAGGGCACAGCCTCCCTCGATGCTCCAACCCATCAACTGCCGATGCTTCGCTCGCCCCACGGTGCGCTGGTCGAAATCCACCTCGAGAGCCACGCCAGCGGCGACGCTGGCGACTTTGACGCCTGCTACGCCGCTGGTGTCGACGTCGTCGTAAACGGCGTGACCGTGCGGGTCCCTTCCCCGCTGCATCTGCTCAAGCAGTTGTGCGCCCACGTCGTCGTCCACCACTTCGGCGACCTCCGCTTCTGGCCCCGCCACGTCAACGATGTCCGCCGCCTGGTCGAGCACGCCCCCGAGCTGGCCGCCTTGCGAAACCGGCCTGACGAGGTGGGCTTGAGCCTGCGGGTCGCCAACGGCGTCGACCACCCCGGGAGCCCCGATGCCTGGCTCGCCCGCCTCTTCATCGACCCGACACCTGCCATGGCCGCAGCGTGGAGGGTGGCAGCGGTGGCGCAGCGCACGGGCCGCTTCGCCGTTGATGATCCACGGGCCTTTTTGAGGGTGCTCGTTCCGACGGCGCCCCACCTCGCATTCACTGGTGACCTCGGCGGCGGACGCAGCCTGCCAGCCGCCCACGTGCGACGCTGGCGCCGAATACTGGGCAGGGCCGTCGCATCGCCGACGTTGCCGAAGACTGCTACGAAGGCCTGAGCAATGCCACGCCACCGACGACGTCCCGAAGCCTTGTTGACCGAGCTCCCCGACCGGAGCGGCGTGGTGCTACACCTCGACAAGCGGTGCTACTACCCGTTGTCGTCGTCGGGCGTATTGCTGTGGCGGTTGTTTGACGACGGCAAGGTCGTTGATGACGACGCGCTCTCGGCGTTTCTGGTCGAGCGGTTCAAGATCAGTGACGACGTTGCCCGACGCGATGTCCAGGCCTTCGTGGACCGGCTCGTGAGCGAGTCGATCCTGGAGGCAGTCGCTCCATGACCCGGCGACCGTTCGTCGATGACGATGTGCCGGGTGCGTTGGCCCTGATGCGGTCGTCGCTGGGTGATGGCCGAGTGCCACGGACCGAGGCGTTCTTCCGGTGGAAGCATCTCGAGTCGCCGTTTGGCAGGTCCATCGGCTTCGTCGAGGTTGACGAGGCAGACGGCGACAACGCACCGTTGGTGGCGCTCCGCA
>CAJBHN010000085.1 GCA_903952805.1 uncultured Myxococcales bacterium
CCCGCCTCGGCGTCGACCCCTCCGGCGCCATGAACAAGGTTCGCGCCTACCACAGCATGCACCTCGCCAAGCTCGGCATGGCCAGTGCCTGATCGGCGCTGATGCGCCGGGCTCGTGCCTGGCGCAGTGACGGCCGAGTCCTGCTATGGACCGGTCATGGCTCGCCTCGCATTCTTTGGAACCCCTGAACTCGCCGCCACCTGTGCCGCAGCTGTCTTTGAGGCCTGCGCCGATGGACGTCATCAGCTGGTGCTTGGCGTCTGCCAGACCGACAAGCCCGTGGGCCGTGGCCACAAGGTCGAGCCCCCGCCCACCAAGCGCGTGTTGTCGGCGCTGGGCGTGCCCATGCTGCAGCCGTCGACGCTCAAGAAAGACACGCCCGACGGCGAGGCCTTCTTCGAAGCCTTCAAGGCCGCCGACGTCGACCTCGCCATTGTGGTCGCCTACGGACGGATCGTCCCGCGCCGGCTGCTGGCCCTGCCTCGTCGAGGTTTCGTCAACGTGCACGCGTCGTTGTTGCCCCGCTGGCGGGGAGCGGCGCCCATCCAACGGGCCATCGAAGCCGGTGATCCAGAGACTGGCGTCTGCTTGATGGACATGGTCGCGGAGCTCGATGCTGGCGACGTCTTTGCTGAACGCCGCTTCGCCATCGACGACGACGACACCGGTGAGACGCTGGCCGTCAAGGTCGGCGCGCACGGCGCCTCTCTGTTGCGTCAACACCTGGATGATCTGCTCGAGGGGCGGCTGCCCCGGGTGCCCCAACCCAGCGACGGCATCACGTACGCTGAGATGTTGCGGAAAGACGAAGCGACCATCGACTTCAATCGACCGGCGCGCGCGGTGTTTGATCGCTGTCGAGCCTTTGTACCCTGGCCGGGCAGTCAGACGGTGCTCGGCGGCGAGCTGATCAAGCTGTTTGATCCCCGCCTGACCGACGTCGACACCCGTGGCGCGGTCCCCGGCGCGGTGGTTGACGTCAATCGCGAACAGGGGGTGCTGTTGGCCTGCCAGGACCGCGCCGTGGCTTTTGGACGCGTCCAACGCCCGAACAAGGGGCCGGTGCCGGCCTGGCAGTGGGCGCAGTCGCGTTCTGGATGAGGTCGATTGCCCGGCCGGCCGGGTCGGTTGACGACAGCGTTGACGTCGGCGCCGACCGTGCTAGGAGACCTTCGACTGGACAGCTGGCCGAGTGGCTGAAGGCACCTGACTCGAAATCAGGAGTACCGCAAGGTATCGGGGGTTCGAATCCCTCGCTGTCCGCCAGAACGACCCCGTCGGCAACGACGGGGTCTTTCTTCCGACCTCGCCAAGGTCGGTCACAACCGAAGAGCATGCAGCACCGACGGCGGACGCTGGAGAGATGGCCGAGTGGCTGAAGGCGCACGCCTGGAAAGTGTGTAATGGGGAAACTCATTCGAGGGTTCGAATCCCTCTCTCTCCGCCAAGTTGACGTCGACGCTGCATGATGGGACCGGCCAGCCGCTGGCTGGTCCCTCTCTCGGTGGTGAACATGAACCCCTCAACAGATCCTGCCGCACACGTTGCCGTCGACGACGGCGCTGACGTCGTTACCGATGAGGCGGTCATCGCCCTGCACGCGGCCCACCATGCTCGCCTCGAGGAGCTGCTGCTGCAGACGCTGGAGGCCCTGGCCGCCGGCGTCGTCGTCGAGGCCCGCGCCTGCTTCGGCTCTGTCGTCTTGGAGCTGCTGCAGGGGCTGCAGCTCGAAGACGACGTCATCCTGCCCCTGTACGACACCCTCGGGCCCCATGCGCCCCAGGGGCGGCGCGTCGTCGTCGACGGCGACCACACCATCTTGCGCCGGACCATCGAGGCCGTCGCCTCCTTCCTCGACGACGTCGACGCCGCGCCGGCGCCCCTGCGGCAACGAGCCATCATGGTCGGCCTGCCCGTGGTCTATCGCCTGCTGCACACCCTGGAGCACCACAGCGAGCGCGAGGCCCGCCATGTCTACCCCGTCGTCGTTCCCCGCCTGGCGGGCCCCGATCGCCGCCGGGTGGTGGCCGATCTACGTGCCCTGACGGCCCCGTCGACGGACACGGCACCCGGTTGAACAGCGGCGGCGACGCTCCTACATGGTGGGAACCCGGAGGTTTTCCCATGCGCGCCCTGTTGTTGTCGTCTGCTGTGCTCCTCGCTGTTGTTGGTGTCGTTGGTTGCTCGAAGTCCGAAGAGCACGCCGAGCATGGCGCCGCCCACGGCGATGAGCACGGCGAGGCCACCAAAGCCGCCGCCGCCGCCGCCCCCGCCAAGATCGACCGCGAGACCGTCGACGCCGACGGCATCGTTCGCCGCGGAACGTTGACGGCCGCAGCGCCGCTGACGGTCACCGAGGCCACCCAGAAGGCCGCCGAGCTCGACGGCAAGAGCGTCAAGATCTCCGGCACCGTCGAGAGCGTTTGCCAGCCGATGGGCTGCTGGTTTGTCATGAAGGGCGACGCCGGCGAGACCATTCGCGTGTCCTCCAAGGGCCACAACGTCTTCATGCCCAAGTCGTCGGCGGGCCGCGTCGCCGTGGCCGAGGGCGACCTCACCGTCCGCACCCTCAGCAAGGAGCAGGCGCAGCATTTCGAGGACGAGAAGGAGCTGAAGGCTGGCGAGACCCGCAAGGTCTTTGACGCCGACGTGAAGGAACTCTCGCTCGCACTGGTGGGCGTTGAGCTGCGTCCGGCGAGCTGAGGACCACACGACAGCGGAGGCGGGGTGGATCTGCGTGAGCGAAGCCCGGCGGTCACAGCCCGCCATCCGTGGGAACTGGCGCGGGCCGCCTTTGTCCTCGACGTGCTGCGCGAGCAGGGGGCCCTGCGCGGTGCGCCGGGACGGCCGGTCCGCATCCTCGACGTCGGCGCCGGCGACACCTGGCTGGCCCGGACGCTGATCGCTGCGACCCCCGGCGCCACCGCCTGCTGTTGGGACGCGCACTAC
>CAJBHN010000086.1 GCA_903952805.1 uncultured Myxococcales bacterium
CCAGCGGCGGCGGACGCTCGGGCCCACAGCCCAGCGACGTCGCCAGCGCAACCACCGCCAGAACCTGGGAAGCAAGACAGCAACGGCCCATCGACAACTCCTGCGCCCGTGGTTTCGCCACCACGCAAGGCCAGTGTGTCACGGCCACAGCCTGCGCCGAAGATTCGCTTAGCGGAGATCGAGGCGGGTGCGAAACACCTCGCCGGGCTTCACCCGGGCCAGGTAGGACTCCTTCACACCGTCGTCGACGTTGATGAGGCTGAGTTCCAACGAACCAGCCGGCACGGGCACCCTGACCAACGGCGTCTCCCCCAACTTGCGTTTGCCGAGATACACCGTCGTCCACGGCACCGTGTCGAGCGTGAGGTACCCCTGCTCGCTGGCTGTCTCGGCGTCGGCATCGGGCCGGGACTCGCTGACGGCGACCGGCGACGCCGACGCCGACGGCGACGGCGACGACGACGGCCGCAGCGGAGGTCGGAGCTTCGAGCCTGGTGCTTTCGGCCCGCGCAGCCCCTCGCTGTCGAGGGGGCGGCCAGGCACCACGTCGGCAACGTCGATGACGGCTGGCGCAGCAGGCGTGGGCGTCGGCGCGAGTTCGGTCCCCGCGTCGATGATGCCGATTGGCACCGAGGGTGACGCCGTCGCCAGAACGGGGGCAGGCGCTGCGAGCGCCGGAGGCAGCGAGGGGCTGGGCGCTGGCTGCGTCGAAGCCGCCGGCGAGCGCACGACACCCACGCCGACCACGGCCACCAGGACGCCGAGACAAGCCGCCAACAGGGGCACCAGCAGCCGACGCCGTGGCTCGACCTCTTCGCCAACGGCCACGCCGGTCAAGGTCACGGCGTCGCGCTCCGCACCGACGACGGCTGGAGCGGGAGCAGGAGCAGGAGCGGGAGCAGGCAACACCGACGGCATCGGCGCTGGCCCCGGCGAACGGGCCCCAGGCTCTCCGCGTCGATCGGCGCCGCTGACGCGCGGAGGCAGCGACGGCGCGGGCGCGTCACCCTCCTCGGTCACCAAAGGCGAGCGACGGGCTGACGAAGGCGTGGTCGACTCATGAGCGCGGCCGGCGCCAAGTTGAGGCATGCGCAGGTCGCTCTGGCTGTCGCCGGAGCGGCGTGGCGCCTCGTCATCGTCGTCGACGCCAACGTCATCGGCACGGTTGAGCGTGGCATCGAGCACGGCCCGCTGTTTGGCGATGACGTCGGCGAACAGCCGTTGCATCAAGTCTTTGCCCTCGACGGCGCGAAAGCGGGTGCCGGTGGCCTCGAGGGCCGTCTCCAGCGCGTCCCGGAATTCGTCGGCGGAGCTGAAGCGGTCCTGTCGGTCCTTCCGCAGGGCCTTGAGGGCGACGGCGGCGAGTCGCGGATCGCATTGGGTGTTGACCAGATCTGGCGATTTCGGCGGTTCGGTGAGGATGCGCTCGACGGAGCGGATGATGGTCTCGGCTTTGTACAGGCGACGTCCGGCCAACATCTCCCACAGCACGATGCCGGCCGCGAAGACGTCGGAGCGTGCGTCAAGGGGCTCACCCCTGACCTGTTCCGGGCTCATATAGGCGTACTTGCCCTTGAGGGTGCCGGCGTCGGTCTCGCTGACCCGCATGGCCGCTTTGGCAATGCCGAAGTCCACGAGTTTGGGGAGGCCGTCGTAGGTCAGCAAGACGTTTTGGGGGCTCACGTCGCGATGGATGATCTCCAGCGCTCGGCCGCGGGCGTCGCGGGCGGTGTGGGCGGCATGCAGACCGTCGAGCACACTCAAAAACAGCCCGGCCCACAGCGTCGACTTTGGGTACTGCCCCGAGCGCTTGGCCGTCCGCAGTACGACGCCCAGATTCTGGCCGTCGATGTACTCCATGACAATGAAATACCGGCCGTCGACCTCGCCCACGTCGTAGGTGTGGACGATGTTTTGGTGACTGAGGGCCATCGACAAGCGGGCCTCATCCAAAAACGAGTTCACCAACACCGGGTCGTTGGTCAAGTGGCCGTGCAGACGCTTGACGACGAGAAGTTTGTCGATGCCCGCAGGCCCGGGAGCGTGGGCGAGATAAATCTTTCCCATCCCGCCCGCACCAAGACGCCCGAGCAAGACGTACTTGCCCAGGCGTCGTCGCGCCGTTGGCTTCATGACAAGCCCGTCAAGCTCGGCTCCGTCCAGAATCCCTCCGTGGTCGTCCCGACCAGCTCGTCCTCGTCAATGACCCCTCGGCTCCGTGGGCGCCTGGAGCAAAGCCCCAGCCCCTGCCTCACGCGTCATGGCCCAAACAGCACGCCATGCAGTTTGTCGACGACAGCACGGGTGCGCTCGTAGACCTTGGCCTTCTTGGCCTTGTCATACATCGGGTTGAGAGCCTGACTACGCTTGCCCTTGCCGAAGTCGTTGAACACGTCGTTCTCGGCGTCGCTGCCCCTCTCAAGGAAGCTCCGGTACAGCGCATTGGCCTGCTCAGAGCGGTTGAGAATCGTTGGGTCACGTTCCAGCAGGGCATCAATGTCGGCGCGCTTCTGGGTGTAGACGGCATAGCCCTCGTCGACGCGCACAGCGACCGCAACGGCAGTACCCGCAGCGACCGGGGTGCTTGGCGTGCTCGGCACCGTCGGCACCGGCG
>CAJBHN010000087.1 GCA_903952805.1 uncultured Myxococcales bacterium
CGCCGCCGCCACCACCGTCGACTTCTTCCTCGTCGACGGCGAGACCAGCTCGACGGACAACACGACCACATACCCGGTGCCGTCGTCGACGCCGACGCAGAGCCTTCCCGTCGCTGGCCTCGCTGCCGGCGCCGCGCCGGTCACGTTGCAGTTCTCCATCGGCGAGGACGAAGAGGCCGGCGTCAGCCCCATCCCCAACGCTCCGCCGCTGCCTCGGGCGGTGTTCTTCCGCGTCAATACCTCGGCCGGAGAGGTCGCCGGCAACGTCGCCAACAACCTCATCGGGCCGTTCCCGCTCGTCAACGAGGCCGGCGGCTTCGGCGGCCTCATCGGCTTGATCGTCCCGGAGCTCTCCGGCACCATCTCCAGCGTGACGCCGGCCGTGCCGAAGAGCGGCGAGCTCGTCACCGTCAAGGCGCAGGCCTTCACCGCGGCCCTCCCTCCCGCGGGCGTGCCCCTGCGCTTCTACAACGATCAGGCGAGCACGCCCGACAGCTTGACGCCTTCGTCGGCGGAGCTCGCATTCCCGCCCGCCTCCGTCGCCAACGTCGTCTACACCTTCACGCACACCTTCACGGCGCAGAAGCCGAACCGCGCGAGCAACGCGCTCAACCTGCGCGTGTTCCTCGACCCCACCGACGCGTTCGCCGAAGCCAACGAGTCGGACAACCAGCTGCCGTCCGCGGCGGCGCCGAGGTCGCTGGTCATCGGCAACAGCGCGCCGACCATCACGTCGACGGTGCCCGCGGCGCAGCTGACGCGCAGTGAAGACCAGACCTTCAGCTACACCGTCATCGTCAGCGACGCCGACGACATCGATATCAACCGGATGACCATCGCGCTGCTCGGCGGCGCGCCCGCCCGCCTGGCCCCCACCACGGGCGTCGTCGTCAGCGGGTCGTTCCCGACCCGATCGGCGCAGCGCACGTTTACGTGGCCCAACATCACCGACGCCGAGGCCGCCGCTGGCACCGCGTCGTTCACCTTCCGCGCCTGCGACCTCGACCCCATCACGCCGACCTGCGTCGATCAGCCGGTCACCGTGACGTTGAACCGCATCGACGATCAGCCCGTGTTTGGCGCGGTCGCCTCGCCCATCGCCATCAGCGAAGACCAGTCGACGACGTCGTTGCTGCCTGCGGGCCTGCGCATCACGGCCAGTGATGAAGAGAGCGCAGGGCTCACCTTCAGCGTGCAGACGCAGCCCATCGGCGGCGGCATGAGCCTGCAGGCCATCGTCGGCAACCCCAACGCCGTCGACGTCATCTGGACCCCCGGCGACGCCGTCGTCGGCAGCGGCCGCACGGCGACCCTCCGCGTCACCGATGGCACCAGCGCGCCGCAGAACCTCGTGCTGACCTTCAACGTCGCCAACGTGAACGATCCGCCCGTGCTCGCGGTCATCGGCACCCAGCTCGCCACCGAAGAGGTCGCGTTCTCGTCGTCCGTGGCGGTCGGTGATGCAGACATCGACGCCTCGACGGGCATCGCCCAGACCATCAGCTGCGGGAAGATCAGCGGCCCCGCGTGGATTACCGTGACCACGGTTCCCACCGTCGGACCGCGCCAGTGCCTCTTTGGTGGCACGCCGAACAACAACGACACGAGCACGGTGGGTTCGCCGTCGACGCTGGTCATCTCCGCCACCGACAGCAGCGGCGCCGGCAACGCTACCGCCACCCGCGCTGTCTCCCTCGTCGTCGCCGACGTCAACGACGCCCCCGCCTACGTCGGCGCCCCCTCCAACGGCGGCTCCATCGTCTCCGTCGCCCAGGGCGTCGACGTCAACCTCGACTTCACCGTCGTCGACGCCGACTTCTCGTCGCCGGCGGCGTTCGAGGTCCTCACGGTCAGCAAGGCCGCGGGTCCGGCGGCCCTCGTCGTCACACCCGGCGTTCGCAGCGGCGACAACACGCCGGTGCACGTCGGCTGGGTGCCCGTGGCCAGCGACGTCGGCGTCCACAGCGTCACCGTCCGCGCCAACGACGGCGCCAACGTTGACCGCACCTTCACCATCCGTGTCACCAACGTGAACGACGCCCCCGTGCTGGCGCCCATCGCCAACCAGAACCTCAGTGAGGGCAGCACCTTCACCCTCGCCACGCCTGCCACCGACGGCGACCTCGGCGTCGCCGGCGTCACTGAGAACCTGACCTATTCGTTGAGCGGTGGACCGTCCGGCATCGTGATCCTCGAGGTCAACGAGACCACCGGCAACGTACAGATCGGCAACCCGGCGCTCATCGCGCTCGACGACGTCCACGTCGGCGTCTTCAACGTCACGGTCACCGTCACCGACCTGCTCGGCGCGACCAGCAGCAAGGCGTTCACGCTCACCATCACCAACGTCGAAGAGGCCCCGACGCTGGCGGTGGCCAACGACACGGCCACCGAAGACGTGCTGAAGACCAAGACCATCGTCGGCGCCGACCCCGACACCGGCGCGACCTTGACGTACACGCTGCGGGCGCCGGTGCCGGCGGGCGCCACGTTGACGCCGGCAGGCGCCTTCTCCTGGACCCCGAGCAACGCCCAGGTCGGCGCCAACACCATCCTGTTGCGCGCCACCGATAACACCGCGCGCTTCGTCGACACCTCGTTCGTCATCACCGTCGCCAACGTCAACGACGCGCCGACGTTCACGTCGACGCCGGTAACGACGGCGACAGAGGACGTGCTCTACAGCTACACCGTCGCCACGCTCGATATCGACGCCGGCAGCAGCGTCACGTTGACGGCGCCGACCAAGCCGGCGTTCTTGACCCTGACCGGCAACGTCTTGTCGGGCACGCCCGCGAACAACTTCGTCGGCGTCCACAACGTCGTCCTCATCGCCAACGACGGCTTCACGACGACGCAGCAGTCGTTCACCATCACCGTCGCCAACGTCAACGACGCCCCCGTCATCAACACCATCAACGGCGTCGTGCTTGCCGCCCTCCCCCTCGACGTCAACGTCGCCGAAAACGGCGTCGACACCCTCAACGTTGTCGCCACCGACGCCGACGTCGGCGACACCAAGACCTTCAGCTTCGACGCCGCCCCCGTCTTCGCCGACGCCGTGATGGACCCGTTGACGGGCGTGCTGACCATCAACACCACCTTCGACGAAGCCGGCGACCACCTCGTCACCGTCACCGTCACCGACGGCAGCGGCGCCTTCGACGAAGAATTCGCCGTCGTCCACGTCAGCAACGTCGACCGCGCTCCCGTGTTCACGTCGGCGCTGGTGGCGTCGCCGCGGCTCGAAGATACAGCGCTCGTTCACACCGCAACCGCCAACGACCCCGACGGCACCGCCGTTACATTCAGCGTCGTGCGGCCGCCGAGCCCCGTGGATCTGTCCATCAACGGCAGCACCGGCGCCGTCACGTTCACGCCGACGCAGGCCAACGTCGGCTCGATCACCATCACGCTGCGCGCGACGTCGAACGGCCTGAGCACCGATCAGGTGTCCACGGTCGTCATCACCAACGTCGACGACCAGCCGACGTTCACGTCGACGCCGCCGGCCACGCCGCACAACGAAGGCGTCCTCTTCAGCTACGTCGCTGCCGGCTTCGACGAAGACGGCGACGCCCTCGTCTTCGCGGCGCCGACCAAGCCGGCGTTCTTGTCGTTCAACCCGGCGACGCGCACACTCTCCGGTATCCCCGACGACGCCGACGTCGGCGTCCACAACGTCGTCCTCTCCGTCAGCGACGGCAGTGGCCCCGCAGTCACCCAGTCGTTCACGATCATTGTCGTCAACGTCAACGACGCCCCCGTCTTTACAGCCCCAACGCCGTCGGGGACGCTGACCGTCGCCGAGGGGGCCACGCTCACCTTCGACCTCGAGGCCACCGATCCCGACGGTCCGTCACAGAGCTTCAGCATCTCGGGCCTTCCCGCAGGCGCCTCGCTGAATGCGTCGACCGGCCTCTTCACCTGGACCCCCAACTTCACCGACGGACCGAGCACGCGTAGTCTCACCCTCGAGGTTAACGACGGCGCCGCGCCGCTCGTGACCCGTGCGTTGGCCATCAACGTCACCAACACCGACCGCGCCCCCGTCGTCACCGCGCCCGCCACCCGTACGGTCGATGAAGGCGTCAACCTCAGCTTCGCCGTCACCGCCGCCGACCCCGACGGCGACGCCATCTCGACGTTGGCGATGACCAGCGCGCCGCCCGGCGCCACCTTTGTCGCGGGCACCTTCTCGTTCACGCCGTCGTTCACGCAGGCAGGCTCGATCACAGCGACGTTCCAGGCGACGAACGCGCTGCTGTCGGCACCGTTGACGACAACGATCACGGTGACGAACGTGCCGCAGCCGCCGGTGCTCGGCTCGCCCGACTCGACCAGCGCGACCCAGCGCGTGGCCTTCGTCGCCCGCCTCACCGCCGTCGATCCCGATGTGCCGACCGACACGCTGACCTTCAGCAAGATCAGCGGTCCGGCCACGATGACCGTCACCAAAGAGGGCACGTCGGTGGCGCGCCTGAATTGGACGCCAGCGGCCAACGAGGTGCCGTCGCAGGCCGTCACCATCCGCGTCTCCGACGGCACGATCACCAACGATCGACCGTTCGTGGTTTCCGTTGCCAACGTCGCCGACGACCCGAGCTTTACGACGACACCCATCACCGTCGCAACGCAAGGCAGCGCCTACAGCTATACGGCGACGGTGACCGACCCCG